>JBEHWP010000039.1:0-16479 GCA_040217665.1 Vulcanimicrobiota bacterium | reverse complement strand
TTGCCGGAACATTTCGATGAAGATCTCTCGAAAAACAGTCATCCTGCAGTCAGAATTTTAATTAATGAACCTGCTTTAAAGGGATCGGAAATACTCTTAATGGAATTATTTGAATTAATGAGAATCTATGCGAAACAGCCTTTCCCTATGCAGGTAAAGATAGAAAAGATTTATAAACCCGGTAGAGGAGGTACGTTACATTATATTCTTCCCTTATGGATACTTCTGACTATTATGGGAAGTCTTGTAATAACAACTTCTTCTTTGATTGAAGAAAAGGATAGAAAAACTCTGGATGCATTACTTGTATCTCCTGCCAGTATTTATGATTTTATTACAGGGAAAGCACTGCTCGGTATTATATTGAGTTTTTCTTCTGCTTTTCTGTTGCTTGTTTTAAACAGGTCATTGACAGGTAATTTACCTGTTTTATTTTCTATGTTGTTACTGGGAGGCATATTTTTTTCCTGCTGGGGAATATTTGTAGCATTTATATCTCCGTCGCAGAGTACGGCAAATTCTATTAATTCTCTTGCTTTTATATGTCTGATGGTGCCTATTGTACTTTCTGAAAATTCCAGTTTATTACGTAGTCTGTCAGGATGCCTGCCAAGTTATTATCTTGTAGACGGTATTACAAAAGGTCTGGAAGGAAATTGTAGCGGTTTGTTTTTTAATTATCTTGTACTGGGAGGTGGCTCTATATTACTCTTTGCTCTTTGTTTAAATGTTATTAACAGACAGGAAACTTAAAATGGTGAATTTTGTAGCCATCGAATATAAATAATGAAAATAATTAAGAGGTGATTTTTATGGAATTTGAAGAACTCGAAAATATGAGTAGAACTGATTTGCTTGAAATAGCAAAGGAAAAAAGTCTTACAGGTTATCATAATCTTAAGAAAAATAGCCTTATACACAGGATTCTGGAAAATGAGGCACAGCAGAAAGGTTTGATATTTGCCGGAGGAGTACTTGATATATTGCCTGAAGGGTATGGTTTTTTAAGGCGTTCCAGCTATCTTCCCGGTTCGGATGATATTTATGTTTCTCAATCACAGATTAAACGATTTGATCTCTGCACAGGTGATACGGTACTCGGCCAGATAAGGCCCCCGAAGAACGGTGAAAGATATTATGGATTGCTGAAAGTCATTACTGTGAATGAAGACAGTGCTGATAATGCACGGGCCAGGATTCCCTTTGATAAATTAACTCCCATATATCCGAATAATAGATTTACTCTGGAAACAGTCTATGATGAAATGGAAGCCAGGTTAATAGATTTTATGTCTCCTCTCGGAAGAGGGCAGAGAGCTTTAATAGTAGCCCCTCCGAAAGCAGGTAAAACTATACTCCTCAAAAAGATTGCTCATGGTATATCAACCAATTATCCTGATGTTTCGATAATAGCTGTTCTTATAGGTGAAAGACCTGAAGAAGTAACGGATATGAAGAGATCTATAAAAGGTGAAGTGGTAAGTTCTACCTTTGATGAACCTCCGGAAAATCATACCATTGTAGCAGAACTTATTCTGGAAAAGGCAAAGAGGCTGGTGGAACACAAAAGGGATGTTGTTATTTTACTGGACAGTCTTACAAGACTTGCAAGAGCTTATAATCTTGCCCTTCCTACAAGTGGAAGAACACTTTCCGGCGGTATAGATACTATGGCTTTGATTAAACCAAAGGCATTTTTCGGTGCTGCAAGAAATATAGAAGAAGGTGGAAGTCTTACTATAATTGCCACTGCCCTTATAGAAACAGGAAGTAAAATGGATGATGTCATATATGAAGAATTTAAGGGTACCGGTAATATGGAACTGGAACTCTCCAGGAAACTTGCAGAAAAAAGAATTTTCCCTGCCATTGATCTTAAAAAATCTGGTACCAGACATGAAGAACTGCTGCTTTCTGAAAGTGACCTTCAGAAAATATGGCTTCTCAGAAGAGCTTTTGCAGTTTTTGATGCTAATGAGATGACTGAACTTCTTATTGATCGTATTAAAAAGACTAAAAATAATCTGGACTTCCTGAAAACCATAACAAGAGAAGCTCTTTCTATGAGTAAGTGAGGTGTAAATATTAATCGGGAATGATAATTAAAATCGTGGCGCGTAACGCGTGACGCGTGACGCGAGTTATGATAGTACCTTAGTTACCTTTATATTCTATCAGAAAAGAGATTTAATTTTATTTCCTCCAGCTAAATGTTTAATATTGTTTATTCTGACCGATGGGGACAGGTCTATGATAATCCTGATATAGAAGCACTGGCTTTTGACGGTTTGTCTTTCAGAGAAGCGTCGAATACTGAAATGATCCCCTTACCTTACGGAAGTTCTTTGAGTCTGATGCCTGAACGTTTTCCATTGGGAAAATACAGAGGTAAAATGAAATGTTTCAGAACTATGTCGGGTTTTAAAGAAGGCATTTTTTCTGTAAGTGTACTGTTGCCAAACGGTTATACAAGACTGTTACTGCCTGCTTATAAAGAACAGAAACATGTTTCTCCTCTTCCTTTATTTGCCTATAGCTTTACAGGCTTTAAAGATAACGGATTCTATGTGGCAGCTCATGAAACAGAAAAACTAAAACAGTGGGATCCGTCACAGTACAGTACTCACGATTTAAAAAAGAAGGTAAAAAAACGTCTTCAAAAAGAGCCGGCGAACCGCCTGTTGAAGCATCTTTCTCACTGTGCCCTTTATTATCAATGTTACAATGCACAGAATATATTTTATGAAAGATGGGAAGGAGGAATTCCTATTTCCTCTGTCTGTAACGCTCAATGTTGCGGGTGTATTTCTTTCCAGAAGGAAGAGTCTTCAGGATTTCCGTCTCCTCAGAATAGAATAGTGTTTACTCCTTCTATAGAAGAGATTGTTTCTACAGGTGTAAATCATTTAAACAGAGCAGAGAAACCTTTATTAAGTTTTGGCCAGGGCTGTGAAGGAGAACCTACACTCAGGGGAGACCTTCTCGTAAATTCAATAAAAGAGATAAGAAGAAGAACTGACAGAGGAACAATTCATTTAAATACCAATGGCAGTAACCCTCATGTTATAAGAAAAGCAATAGAAGCAGGCCTTGACAGTATAAGAATAGGTCTTAACAGTGCAAAAGAAGATAATTATACAGCTTATTTTAAACCACAGACCTATTCTTTTAAGGATGTAATGACTTCTATTGAGATGGGTGAAAAAATTTTTCTGTCTATTAATCTGCTTGTAATTCCCGGCTTTACCGACAGAGAGGAAGAGTGCCATGCCCTGTTCAATTTACTGGAAAAATATCCTGTCAGAATGGTTCAGCTCAGGAATTTAAACATAGATCCTTCTCTGTATTTTCATGTAATTTCTCCACCGGAAAGCACTGTAACAGGCATGTTAAATTTTATAAAATTACTCAAAAAATCATTCCCGAATTTGAAGGTAGGAAGCGTTAATCCAGTGACCAGTGAACAGTGACCAGTGAAGAGAGGTTATAGTTTAAGGCTCATAGTTTAGAGTTGACTGATTTTAAACTCTCAACCCTCAACGTTCAACTCTCAACTTTATGTAACGCATCACGAACCACCCGTAACGCGTTACGCGTCACGACTTCACCACCGTGATATTATTTTATTTATATCCACCTTCCTGTCGGCACCCTGATCCATCATGTCTTTATAGAATTTTTCATCATAATCCCTGGATTTTATAACTATAGGCATGGGGACGGCATGTCCTATTATAAGGGCCTGCTGTTTCGAGTCCAGACTTGCAAGAACGGAACGGAGACCGGATGTATTACTCACTCCCGTAAGAACTGCCTGAATATCTTTTTCATCATTCAGCTGGGCAACAATCCTTGTGCCTATCTGAGACAGTACTTCATCATCTATACCTGACGGTCTTTGATCTACTACGAGCAGGGATACATGATATTTTCTCATTTCCCTTGCAATGACTCCGAATATTGTCTGTTTCGCTGCTGTCGGGTTCAGGAATTTATGGGCTTCTTCTATTGTTATGAAAAGCTGTTTTGGTTTATCTTCAGGTTTCTGAGTGGAAAGGTATTTTTCTGTTTTTCTGATATAATCTTTATGGATTCTTCTTGTAAGTATATTTGCTACAAGAAGGTAACATAAAAGATTGCTCTGTCTTCCGAATTCAAGGACTATATGAATACCTCTGTCCAGATATTCCATGATTTTTTTTACTGCATCCACCTGGGGCTGCTGTTTTGTGAGAAAATCAAAATCTTCCAGTCTTTTTAATTTTCTGTAAAGTGCGGAAATAGAACTGGGATTTGCTCCTATTTCTTCTGAGAAGTCAACTAAATCTGCATATTCCTGGTCAAGAAAAGTTCTGAGCCATTCCCTGTCAAAACGGTTCCTTATTATATAGGCAGATTCGAGAGCTGTCTGATTTAGATTGAGCACTTCTTCAAGAGGAAGAACATCTTCTACTTTTATCTGGTTATAGGGAATCTTTACAACGAAATCAGGCTGAACAGGTCTTTCTTTCGAAGACTCAGGGTCAAGGGTAAATATGGCAACTTTATCTCCGAATAACTGTTTTAGTCCCTTTACAAAAGACTCTCCTCCTCCTTCTTTTATTGCCCTGTAACCATATTCGCTGTGCATGTCAAAAATC
This sequence comes from Vulcanimicrobiota bacterium, assembly GCA_040217665.1. Lineage (GTDB taxonomy): Bacteria > Vulcanimicrobiota > SpSt-956 > SpSt-956 > JAKJGF01 > CALARM01. The sequence goes on along the minus strand of JBEHWP010000039.1, from coordinate 11,839 downwards.
AGATTTGCTGCCTGTGAATTCCTCACAAGTCCGCTCAACACAAGTCTTGTAAGAAAGGTTTTCCCTGTTCCAGTTTTCCCGAATATGCCGTTACTTCTTTCTACAAATCTCTCAAGGTTAAGACATACAGGACTGTTCATATCAAGGGGGGTGCCAATATTAAAATATTTTTTCCCCAGACTTTCTTCTCCGAATATTCTGTTTACATCTTCATCCTGTGCTTCAAAGACTCCTGAAAAATGGGCCGGTATTGATTTTACAGGGCTTATTTCAGGTTTTTCATCTTTGTCTTCTTTGTTGGCTACCATAAGCATTGGTTTTAAACATACTGTTGCATAGGTATTTGTTCCGCTGAGTATTTCCCTCATAATTCCGTTACCTTCAGAAGGAGGGTTTATTAATATTTCAGGATTTGTTGAATCAAGTCTCATGTCTGTAATCATTGAGAAAAACTGATTCTTTTCACCGTCTATGACAACGAATTTCCCTGCTTTTATTTCTTCTATTGACTGGCATGAGTCATGTTTCATCTCAAGTCCTTCTACAAGAGAACCTTTTGTTATTGCACCTATTCTTTTTCTTTTTTTTGTCATCTTTGATTCGTGACGCATAAAGCGTGATCCTTTATTTTGTTTATTTAAGAATTCGCTTGATTATTGACTGAAGTCTTTCATAATCATCTTTAAGTAATATAGACAGCTCTTTCCCTGCTGATATCATGAAATTTCTGTCATGACTCCAGGTATTCCATGCCTGTCTTATAAAGGATATTATTATTTCATCCGATTGACCTTTATTCGACATAAAGATCATTCTCAGGTAATCATGTTCTTCAGTAAAGGCACGAAGCTCGTCTTCTGTACAGTTATAGACAAAACTATGGAGTGACGGAGGCAGGGGAGGGGAGAATTGATGATATACTCCATCCTGATGGAAACCTACTATAATAGCCTGAAATCCTGTTTTTAATAATTCGAATATCTGCGGCTGTTCTTCCTGCAGTTCTTCTATGGACATACCGTAAGCAGTAGGCCTTCTGTTGGGCTCTATACAGTAGGTAAATATATTGTATATTATTGCAAGTACTGTAGGGTCTCCCTCTATTTTAATGAGACTGCCGAGAGGGGGCGGAATATCTTTACATTCAGCCATAAATTCCCTTGTACTGCTTTCAAGTATTTCTCCGACATTGTTCATGAATTAACTCCGTTCACTGTAATCGTGACGCTTAATGCGTTATGCGTGATGCGTAGTTTACCGGGTACCGGGCGAATACTCTTCACGACTCACGACTCACGACTCACTAAACCCTTACAATTTCTTTCGATGCCTTCTTTGCAGACATTGTAACAGGTATTTTTTCTTCTATCAGACTGTCAGAAATCATTCTGTAAAATATTTCTCTGTCTGTTCCCCTTATTACTGCTTTTTCATGAGCTTCAGAGAGGACAACAGGATAGCCTCCTCCTTTTTTTACCTGGTCGTAAATTACACTCTGTGTAAGATTGAGCAGTTCTTTGTCTTTTGCAACCCATAGAGGTATTTCTACCCTTCCTATTTCCTGACCTGTATGGATATAGTAGAATAAAATTTTATGATCTCCGTAATGTGACATTATACCTGAAGAGCTTTCAAAAAGAGGACTCCTTTCTCCTTCTTTAAGAACTCCTTTGAATAACATGGCATCTGTAATGCCTTCAACAGGAGAACAGGGAAGAAATAGCTGTTCTTTATAGGGACATGCGTCACAGTTAACTTTTTTTTCCGGACACAGTCCCACTCTGAGGCTGTTTGAAAAATCATTAGTCCTGGGACGGCTCAAATAGGATGCTACAGGTATTTTCCTGTCTTTCAGTCTGTTCAGATATGTTATAAAAGATTTTAAAATTTTATCCCTGAAATCAGGGGCACTTCCTTCAAGAGTCCAGAGGATAAGTGTTCCATCTACAAGTCCCAGAATATGTTTTCTTGCAGAGTTATCAAGCAGAAGAAGAGTTAATTTTTCCATCTCCAGAATACCTCTTCTGGCAGATACTATGGAGGTGTTTACACTTATTTTTCTTCCGTTTACCTGTTCAAAGAGATCATTATCTTTGTAATAAAGCATAGCCTCCTGTGACATAAGGGGTTTTTCTTTTGTTCCATAATGAATTACTACATAACCCGTATTAATAAGATAGCATGATGATATTTCGTGGTGATCGGGAAATATTTGAGAACCATCTGTTGCTATAACAGTTAATTCCTTTGGCCTTTCCGGTGTATTTCTTTTATTGTTAAAAGATTCATAGAGTTTTCCAAGAAGCCAGGAAGTTTTTGCTTCTTCTACCTTCTTTTTCAGTGTTTCCCAGTCTTCATGCCATCTCTTTACTTCTGACCATCCCTGTTTTAATCTGTCATGAAAGAGTCCTTTTGTTTCAATTTTTTCTTTTACCATATATTTCAATTGTTTTTTTACTGACCCGAAATCTAACATTATTATACTTTCGCATATTTATACATACTTTTTTCGCATCACACATCAGAAAGCATTATAATCTATCATTACATAGCAGTCAATGATTTTTTCAATTCTATTGCTTTTATTAGTTTTTCTAAGTATAATAATATATCAGGTTAAATTTCGACCTTACTCCATATCATTATTTTACTGACCTGAGCATAAGCAGTTAATAATTGTTTCCTTTTCCGTTAATCATTACGGGGTAATATAATTTCACATGTATTATTTATGCTCAACTCAGTAATAGAGAAAGGTTTCAGTAAAATCCTTATGGCAAAGATCATTATTATAGATGATGATGATGGTGTGCGAAAGATTGTAACCCATCGACTAAAAAAAAATGACCATGAAACTTATCCTTTTTCTAATGGTGTAGAAGCACTGAAGCAGATAAAAGACATTAATCCCGATCTTATTATCCTTGATGTTATTATGCCGGCTATGACCGGTTATGAAGTACTGCAGCACCTGCAGAAAGATAGTGACCTTCAGACCATACCTGTTATGATGTTAACTGCCCAGGATCAGCTTCAGGATAAGATAAAAGGACTTGATTACGGAGCCTATGACTATCTGGCCAAACCCTTTGATCATCAGGAACTCTCTGTAAGAGCAGAAGCACTTCTCAGACTCAGAAGTCTTCAACTTCAGTTAATAAAGGCAGAACGTCTGGCTGTTGTCGGTCATGTTGCTCTCACTGTAAAACAGGAAATGGAAAAACCTCTGAAATCTATTGTGAAACTGTCAGAATCTCTTGTAACCAGAGAAATTCCTTCTGATATAAAAAAAAGAATAACTCATATCCTGGAAAGTACTCTTCGTATAGAGAGAATAATTCAGAAACTGGAAGGCCTGCAGGATACGCCGGTTAAAGATTATCTCAGCGGTATAAAAATGATTGATCTCGGAAAGGAATAGTTATGGCTGTAATAATTGTTATTGATGATGATTATGCTATAAGACGGCTTATTAAATTTACCCTTGAGAAAGAACATTATAAAGTTATTACTGCCGAAGATGCTCTGGAAGGTATAAATATATTAAGTTCCAGAACGATTGATCTGATTATACTTGATATTATAATGCCTGATATCGATGGTTATGAGGCTCTTAAAATAATTAAAAGCAGTGACCATTTAAAAGATATACCTGTACTTATGCTTACTGCCAAGAACGAAATAGATGATATGATGAAGGGATTTGAACTGGGAGCAGATGAATATCTTGCAAAACCTTTCGAACTTTCCGAACTGCTTGCAAGGATAAGAAATCTTCTCAGAATAAAGGAACTGCAGAATAAAATAGTTCAGGCAGAACGTATGGCAGCAGTAGGCCAGATTGCCCTGACCATAAGACATGAAATAAATAACCCTCTTACTGCTGTAATAGGTCAGTGTGAAATGATCCTGAGGAAAGGAAAACATCTTCCGCGGGATGTCAGAGCAATACTTGAAGAGATATATAAACAGGGGATTACTATAGAGGGTATTATTTCGAGACTCGAAGGAATATAATCGTAACGCGTGACGCGTTTCATCACCACTCACTTTTCACCACTCACCACCTACTACTTCAGCCTTTTTACTGCCTCACCGGCTTCAACATGTAGCGGATCAGTTTTCAGTGCTCTTTTATATTCAAAGATAGCTTTTTCTTTATTCCCTTCTTTTTCGGCCACTCTGCCCAGAATATAATAGGCGTCTGCAAAAGTAATATCATTTTCTATTACCTGATAGGCAGACTCTTTTGCTTTCTCATAGTCTCCTTTAAGAAAATATATAAAACTGCCGGCCCCTGTTGCAAGAATTGATGTTTTATTAAGTGATATTGCCTGTTCAAAAGCTTTTATTGCCCTGTCTGTGTCTTTCTTTTCCTGAAGTATATATCCGTAGTTGTAATATACCAGGCTGTTCTGCGGATTAAGTTGTATTGCTTTTTTTAGATCCTCTATAGTTCTGTCAAAATCTTTATTGTGATAATATACAAGTGCCCTTATTATATAGGGCTTTTCAGAGGACGGATCTGACTTTATACCTTTATTTGCTTCTTCCATAGCCCTGTCCATATTAGATATATTAAAGTAACATGTAGCCATACCTGCATAGGCCGATACATTACCGGCATTTACTCTGATTGCATCTCTGAATTTATCCATTGCCAGTTCATAGGCTTTAAGATTAAGAAGGAGCCATCCGGCATTTACCAGATTATCAGAGGTTTTCTTCATTGTAATGGCTTCCTCGTATTTTTCCCGGGCACGTATTTTTTTACCTTCCCTGTAATAAATAAGACCTGTATAATAACATGCCTCAGGGGACAGATAAGACTGAACCGGTATGTTTTTGAATTCTCTCATAGCTTCATTTAGCATGTTTTTCTGTAGATAGGCTCCTCCCAGATTATAGTTAACAATGGCAAGCTTTCTGGTTTTCCCTTTTTTCAGAATTTCTATGGCTTTATCTATATTACCTGACTTGAAGTACATTACTCCAAGGTTATTGTAATAAAGTCCTCTCCCGTCAAGTTTAATTGCTTTTTCATATAGTTCTACTGCCTGTTCTTTATCCTCTAATAATGCAAGGTTATTGAGTGTACTGCTGAAATCAGGAGCAATTTTAATGGTGTTTTTAAGTATGTTAACGGCTTCTTCAGTCAGACCCTGCCTGTATTTTAAAATGGCCATATTATTATATACTTCTACATAATAATTTGTAATGTATTGCTCCATTCCTTTATAAGTATCTTTATAATTTATTATATTTTGAAATTGATGTTCTGCCAGATCCAGTTTACCCTGTTCCAGATATATAGCCCCCTGATTATTTGATATTATAAGATCTATTACAGGGTTGTAATCATGTTCATTATACGATAAGGCATTTTTTAAATAAGTCATCCCGTCTTCTGTTTTCCCCTGTTTAAACAGAGCTGATGATAGATTAATTTGATTTTCAGAGGAATAATAATTTATATTCAGTGCTTTTTGAAATTCCTGTGATGCTTCTGCATATTTATCCAGCTTATAATAGGCTATGCCGAGATTCCTGTGATATAGTTCTTCTGTGCCATTGATTTTCAGAGCTTTTTTATAATTTGATACTGCCTGAATGTATTTATGTTCCTTTGCCAGGATAATGCCTATGGCATTATATATATTATCTTTTTGAGGATTTATTTCCAGTACTTTATAATAAGATTTGAGAGCATTACCGTTGTCATCATGTTCATAATATATCCATCCCAGATGTTCCGGGAAAGTAACCTCTCCGGGTTTCAGTTTTATTGCTTCCTTTAATTCTTTAATTGCCTCCTGTGATTTATTAAGTTTGTAATAGGTCCATCCGAGATTATGCCTTATCCAGGGAGATTTAAGATCAGATACTTTTGCAAAATAAAGAACCTCTTCTGCATTTGTATAGTTTTTCTGTTCTATATAAATCATTCCCAGATTGTTATAGGCCCAGCTGTTTATAAAATTTAGCTCTATTGATTTTTTAAGATGATCTATGGCAGGCCCGTAGTTTTTTAGAAATTGATACACTACTGCAATATTGTTGTGTATTTCAAAACTCTGGCTATTTAATTCGAGAGCCCTGTTAAATTCTATAAGGGCAATATCTGTTTTCCCCTGAAGTGTATATATTATACCTTTTATATTATGCAGTTGAAAACTATCAATTTTTTTCTCATCCACCGTAGATAGTTTTTTTAGAGCATCCTCTGCTCTTCTTTCGTAAAGATAAAGTTTTATGAGTTCCAGAGCCAGATCTGTTCTATCAGGATGTTTCTTTATATCCTCTATTATTTCAACTTCTTTTCTTTCAGGACTCAGGACAAACTGTGGTTCTCCCAGGTAGGTAGAGAGCCACTGATCTTCCATTGATACACCGTAATGTATAAAAGGTTCATCTATGGGAGAAAAAACTGTTTCCAGTGAGTATGGGGTAAACCCTTTTTCTGATGATTCAAAAGGAATACTGGACATTAATGAAAAGGTTTTTATGAATTCTTTTTTTGCTTCTTCCTTTTTATTTAACATGTCATATGCATAGGCTTTGAACAGATGAGCCCTTATATTCAGTGGATCTGAACTGATTACAATATCCAGTTTTTCTATCGCTTTCTCATAGTCATTTAATTCCATCATTGCCTGAGCTATATTAACGGTACTTTCATTGAAGTTTATTGTATATATGGATCTGTACTTTGATCTCATACTCAAAACCTGTTGAAAATATTTTATTGCATCTTCATAATTACCTGCTGTCATAAGAGTATTTCCCAGGTTATAGTAAGAATCCAGTAAATCAGGTTCAAGCTCTATTGCTTTCTTATAGTTCTTTGCTGCTTCATCAATTTTGCCTTTCCATTGAAGTGCCATAGCATATCTGCAGAACAGTTCACCGTTATTTTGATCCATATTTATAGCTTTCTGGAATGATTCTATGGATTTATCAAATTCTTCCAGATAATAATAAGAAATGGCCATACTTGACCATGTCTGTATATCTCCTTTACCATAAACCAGAGATTCTTCTCCTGCTTCAATGGCTTCTTTGTAGTAGCCGGCTCTTTCACAGGCGTAGCAGAGGTTTGACCAGGACGAACCATTTTTTCTATCCATTCCCGTAGTTTTCTTAAAAATATCTATTGCTTTCTGCCATTCATATTTTTTTATATACACTGTTCCGAGAAGATTATAATACTCAATTTCTTTCGGATTTACTTTTATGGCTTTTTCAAGGAGAGTCTGTGCCTGTGAATAGGAATATCTGTAATAATATATTTTAGCAAGTTCAAATATAACTCTGTCATTTTCCGGTTCTTCTGTTAATTTTCTTTCCAGATCAAGAATATGTTTATCCCTTTTTGCCTGTTCAATATATTGAAATTTTTCCTGTACCGATTCTGTAAGCTTCCTGTCGAGTTTATAAGCTTTTTCATATTCAATAACTGCTGTTTCAGGATCATTTAGACTGTAGCTGATAAGGCCAAAAATATAATGGGCAACAGCGTCAGAAGGATTTTCCTCTGCTGCTTTTTTAAGATGTTCTGCTGCTTTTGCCGTAGCATTTTCATTGTAATCAAACCACCCCAGTATTACATTTGCCATAGGATTTTTTGTGTTGTTTTCAACTATTTCTTTCAGATCTTTCAGTGAAGGTATTACAAGATCTGTATTAAAGGCATAACTTTCTATTTTTGTGTAGAGGGTATAGTCACTGTCACCTTTCAGATTATATTTTACTACTGTCATTAATTCATCAAGAGCCCTGTCGTTCTGTCCCATTCTGGACAGAGTCAGCACCAGATAACCTCTGGAAATTGTGTCTCTCGGATTGTAATTTAATATCTTTTCCAGTTTTTTACTGGCAGAAATATAATCATAGGAAAGGAAATCAGATACTGCCATAAGATATTGAATCATTAAATCATCGGGAAGAAGCTCATTTAATTTTTTAAATACTTCCGACGCTTTTCTGTAATAGGATTCTGTAATATATATATTACCGAGCATATAGTAAGCTTCTTTGAAGGAAGGATCTTTTTCTATTGCCTTATTAAGAATATCTATTGCACTGTCAATTTTCCCTTCTCCCTGAAATTTTCTTGCTTCCGTAAGATAATCTCCCATTTTTTCCTGACATATTCCATCGCAGAAACAGCCTGTAATTATTATGAGCAGTAATATTGTAATGAATAATGATTTCACTTTTTCTCTCCTTTTTTATCTTGACACGTCACGGGCTCAGTGATTTTATCTCTTCCTGTTATTAATAACTTTCTTTATCTTATCATATAAATCCTTATGTTTCAATCTTTGAATTTTCGCTGTTTCTGCCAATATTATACTCATTCTCATACAAAATCCATATAAAGGAATTTTATATATGACAGAGAATTTATTCAATAGTGACTGAATGAAACCCGTTTCCTCCCGTCACGCGTCACGCGTCACGCGTCACGATTCCTTAAGTAAATGGTGATTATATTGTTATACAAACAGCTATCAATTGTTTTATTACTTTTTTTTATGTCCCTTATGCCGGTATGTTCAAAAGAAGAAGTAGAATTAAATAATACGACAGATAAAGCCAATATTATTTCTTCAGGTGAAACAGTTACCGGTCATACAGGTGTTCAAACTCAGTACGGCCTTATGGGAGATATTGATATATTCTGTCTTCCCGTTAAATATCCGGGGAAACTTACTGTTTATGCTTCTGTTACGGGAAAGTTCGGTAATAAATCAGGAGAATCTTCTATAAGAGTAGATATTCTGAATAAAGATGAATTGAAAACAGGTCAATGGAAAGATCCTTCCAGCGGTAAAGAAAAGTCTCCTGTTTGTACCGATAGTATTACCAGAACAATAACCGTTCAAAAACCCGGTAATATTTATATACTTGTCGATCGTTACGGTGAACATGCTTATTATAAAGTAAAAATTGTTTATGAAGAAAAAGGAAACAATAAAAAAGAATCCCTTTCATCTGCTGTTTCCGAAACGGAACCCAATGATACTCCGTCCTCTGCAATGAAACTTTCTTTGAAGCAACCTGTTGTCGGTCATACAGGCTTTGTCGGTAAATACGGTCTTCAGGGTAACAGAGATTATTATACAGTAGAAGTTCCTTATCCGGGGAAATTAACTGTTTATTTAAATATAGAAGGAAGATACGGCGAAGGGAATATGGGAAAACCTTCCGTTAATATTTCTATCGTTAATGGTGATGAAATGACCAGCGGAACATGGAAAAACCCTTATACGGGAGAAGATACGTCTTCTGTATTTTACAGCGGAGATAAGGGAAAAAGTATTTTTATAAAAAAAGGCGGAAAATTACTTATTCTTTTAGACAGATATGAGGCAAATGCAAGGTACAGATTTGTAGTTGTATTTGAAAGCGGAGAGTGAAAGTAGTGAGTCGTGAAAAGTGAAAAGTGAGGCAGGGGCTTTAAACTAAACACCCTGGGATTAAATACGCATCACGCATTACGCGTCACGAATCAAAGGGGGATTTCACCATAAAAAAATCAATTTTTATACTTCTATCTATTATCTTTTTTCTATCTCTTCCCTGTTATTCTGCTGAACCTGATAATGTTATCAGAGCAAAAAAACATTTATCAGAGGCCAGAACTCTTATCACCAGAAGTTCGCTTGAGGATGCCATAAAAGAATTAACTTCTGCAATTAAATTATACCCTGATTTCGGCGAAGCTCATTTTTTACTGGGTAATATATATTTTAAACTTTCCCGTCTCGACATGGCCAGAGATGAATATTTAACTGTTCTGAAAATAGATCCGGCAAATGTCGATACTTTTTATAATCTTGGAGAAATCTATTTAAAAACCGGAAAATTTCAGGATACTGTAGAAATCTGTTTGACTGCCCTGAAACTTGACAGTTCAGACGGTAAAATACATAACAGCCTGGGAAGAGCTTATGAAGAACTCGGACATGGTAAAGAAGCACTGGAACATTACACGAAAGCAGTTCAGTATGAACCGGCTGTAGCACTGTTTCATGATAACAGAGGATGGCTTTTATTCAGTCTCGGTAATTATAAAGAAGCTATGGAAGAATTTCAAAAAGCTATTCATATAGATAATGATAATGATATATATTATGACCATCTGGGCCTTGTCTATACAGCTCTGGGAGAATCTGATAAAGCTATAGAAGCTCATAAGAAAGCTATAGCGATTAAGCCTGATGTGGCAGATTATTATAATAATCTTGGTATTGATTATTTTAAATCTGGTAATTATCAGGCAGCTGTAGAACAGTATAAAATTGCTCTGTCCATGGAAAAAGGAAAAAAGCCAGAAATTTTATATAATCTCGGAAGGTCTTATTATGCTCTTACCATGTACAGAGAATCTCTTGAAGCTTTTGAAGGTGCCTATTCCATTGATAAATCCTCCATAGAAGACTGTCTTAAACTTGCTTTAGTACTTCAGGAAGATGATATGCCTTATATTGCAATACTTGAATATGAATATGTTCTGTCTGTGGAACCGGAGAACCTGCAGGCTCTGAATAATCTTGCCCTTGTTTACTGTGATACAGGTAATTTTGAAGAAGGGGAGAGACTTTATAAAAAAGCACTTGAGAGCAATATAAGGGCATCTTTTTATTACTATAACCTGGGACAGATAGTTCTTTATAAAAAAGACTACGAAAAAGCATTACCTTATTTTTTTAAGGCAATTGAACTTGAACCGGAGAATACCTCATATTTGCTTCAACTGGGAACTATTTACCTGAATACAGGAAAATACGAAGAATCTCTGAATATTTTCAATAAGGTTCTTAATATTTCACCGAACCTGGTGGACGGGCTTACGGGGAAAGGTGCTGCTCTGGGAATGTTAAATAAATATGATGATGGTCTTTCCTGTTTACTTCAGGCAATTGTTTTCGAACCGGAAAATTTTCTTGCCCGTTATCTATGTGGACAACTTTATGCAAGAAAGGGAGAAATGAATAAAGCTATAGGGCAGTATAAAGAAGCACTCAGAATAAATCCTTACAGTGCCATCTGTTATTTTTATCTCGGACAATCATACAGTATTTCTCGTCTCTGGAAGGAAGGAGAAGAAGCCTATAAAAAGGCCATAGAACTGGAACCTCAGAATACTGATTTACTCACTGCCCTGGGCTCTATGTACAGATCTCAGGGAGAATATGATAAGAGTCTGAATTATTTTGAACAGGCTATAAAGATAAAACCTGACTATCATACCTTTATTGAAATGGGCCAGCTTTTCCTTGAAGTAAATGATCTTAAAGAATCGGAAAAATTTTATAAAAAAGCTCTGGAAATGGAACCTTCGTCGTCTGTGTGTTTTGTTCAGCTCGGAAAGATCTATCTTTCCCAGGGTAATAAGAAAGACAGTATCTCCTGTTTTCAGAAGGCAGTGACACTGGAACCACAGAACCCCGATTTTCATTATAATCTTGCCTACAGTTATAATCTGGCAGGTAATACTCAGAAGTCAATAGATGAATATCTTCTTGTAATAACCCTTAACCCTTCCTACCTGGCAGCATATAATAATCTCGGTAATATTTATAACTCTCTCGGACTTTATGAAAAAGCAGTAAGTGAATATAAAAAACTGTTAAATCTGGATCGCAGAAATTATCTTGCATGCCTGAACCTTGGGATTTCTCTGATGAAACAGGGACTTTTCGATGATGCTGTAGAAACCTTTAACAGAGGTATTGCAATTAAACCGGATTTTTTATCTTTTTATTTCAATTCAGGTAAAGCCTTTCAATATAAAGGAGAGTGGAAACAGGCTGCTGATTGCTACAAAAAA
>JBEHWP010000038.1:0-16559 GCA_040217665.1 Vulcanimicrobiota bacterium | reverse complement strand
GTTATATATTATATTCTACATAAAAAAGAAAAATTCCTGCTTAATTAAATAACTGTTACCGCAATTTTCTTTATAGGAATATTTTTTTTTATATAGAATAATAAATAACTGATAGTTAATAAAAAAGGAGCTTTCACCTGTGAAAATAAAAGAACTTTTCCAGAAAAATATCTATAGAAACATTAACTGCGTCATAAACGTAGAAGACAGTGACAGTAAAACTGTCTGCGAAGAACTTGATGAATATGTGGTTACAGAAGACATGGAAAAGAATTTCCATGATTTCTTCTCCAGCTATATAAAATCACTTTATTATAAAACAGATAAAACAGGTGTGTGGATATCAGGCCTATCAGGTTCAGGAAAATCTCATTTTTTAAAGGTCATCGCCTCCTTTCTGGATGGTAAAAAAATAAATAATAAAAGCCCTCTTACATTTTTTTATGATAAATTTAAAGACGCCATGGTATTGTCTGATATAAAAATAATAAATTCCAGAGGCACTGCAGATATAATATTATTTAATATCAATTCTCAGGCTCTTTCCCGATTCAGAAAAGAAGGACTCATAAAAGTCTTCATGAAGGTATTTTATGATGCTCTTGGCTACTGCGGAGATATACCTTATATTGCAGAATTTGAAAGAGAACTTGATATGAAAGGATATTATTCCTCCTTCAAAGAAGCATATAAAGAAATTACAGGTCATAACTGGACAGAAAACAGAAAAAACTCTTATTCTGACAGGGATAATGTAATTATAGCTCTGAAACAGTCAGCAGGGTTATCAAAAAAAGAAGCTGTGAAATTGTTCGGTAAAACAGATGATTACAGTGCGGAAAAATTCGCCAGAACCGTTGCGGATTACTGTAATTCCATAGGAGAACACAGAATTATATTCCTCTTAGACAATATAGATAAATATAAAGGTAATAAAAAGACATTCCTCTCTGACCTTCAGACAACTATAGAACAAATCGGGAAAATGCTAAGGGGAAAAGCCTGGATTGCCGTGACGTCACGAGTCCCCCTGGACAGTATGGCAAAGGATATGGCTTTATCAAAGATTAAAAAAAATTTCTCATGTCAGTTAAGGATTTCTATAGATAATACAGGAGCAATTATAAAAAAACGTATTCTGGAAAAATCACTGCTAGCAAAGGATTATTTATCTCTCTATTATAAAAAAAAGAAAGATTATTTATCATCTTCCGGCATGTTCGGTTCTGTAGAAGAATTTACAGGAGTATATCCCTTTTTACCGATCCAGTTCAACCTCATATCGAAACTCCTGGAAAAAATACTCAGAACAGGAGATTTTGAAGGAAAAATCTCTATGCTGAAAATTTTCCAGGAAACAACAGAAATGATAGATGAAAAAAATACAGGTTTTATTGTACCTTTTTATTCTTTTTATGAATCCCTGGCCTATGCCCTTCCTCCCGGCGTAAATAAAATTATCACTCACGCCTGTAATAACAGAAATTTAACAGGTGAAGACTGTGAATTACTTAAAATCCTTTTTATGATTAAATATATAAAAGACGTAAGACCTACTGTTGAAAATCTATCCACTTTAAGCATAGTACATATAGATCAGGATAAAAGAGCTTTAAGAAACGCCGTAGAAAAATCTCTTGAAAGACTGACAGGAGAATCTTTTGTAAAGAAAGAGGGAAAAGAATATGAACTTCTTGTAGATGAAGAAGTATTTTACTATAAGACTTCTCTGGAAATTGAGCCTTCAGTCACCGGCACGGTAAAAAATTTAATGATAAAATCTTTCGGGGCAGGCCCTTTACCGGATGATGAGAAAGATTTATATAATAAAACAAAGGAAATTTTTCATATTTACCTGGAAGAATTAAAAAATTATATACCTTATTATTCCTCTAAAGATGGAACTTTATATCCCGGAAAACAGATTATAGAAAGAGGAATAGAACTGCTCAGTAAGATTGCAGGTGCAGAAGACGAAACATTTCTGGATGATTTACTGTTATATAAAGAAGATCTGGAAAAACTTTCAGATGATATAACCTCTGTAAGAAATTTCTTTAAATCACAGGTAAAGGTTTTTAATATTGCCAGGAAAGGTTATAGCGATTTCCTCACAGACAGAGATTATCTTCCTGAAGAAATAAAAGAAAAAATAGATGAAATGAAAAAAATACTCCATATGGAAGAACCTTATATGAGGATAAAAGATTTACCTGTACTGTCAGATAAAATAAAAAAAGCCCATGATATAATTTTAAGAGAAATGAAATGTCATGTGCTGGAAAAAATCGATGCCATCTCTGTAATTATAAATGAAGAATTAAACAGATATAAAGATATTCTTACGCCGGCCTTTACAGGAAATATCCTTTCTTATTACAGGAATATGGAAAAAGAAATTAATAAAATAAATGATTGCACAAGGATTGTAGCTCTCACTGTACAGCTCGAACAACAAAAATATCTATCTTTTCAGCAAATAGATGAAGAAATTAAAAAAATTCATGGACATACATGGAAAAAAGATATAGAGTATGTGGATATGAGAAAGATAGTATTATGGAATCACGTAATTGAAAACAAACATGATTTGAACCTCTATTTAAACCATTTGAGAGGAAATCTGGAAAAAATCCTGAATGAAGATAAAAAAATAAGGTTTGTATAAACGAAGGGTTTATAAGGATGCAAAAAAAACGTCACTTTCTTTTCAATTTTATAAAAATGGGTTCTATTGCCGGTACAGAGGAACATCCTGTTATACCCAATAGAATCTACCTTGATGTAGGTAATAAACTGCAGAAAGGAGTCTTTGACCATCATCAGAGCAGTGACTATAAGAGTGCTGCTGAAATTATCTGCAATAATCCTGACCTTCTTTTATCGAGTATTCAGAAGAAAGCAAAAGAAATTGAAATTATAATGCATTACTGCCCTGATTTTGATGCCATTGCTTCTGCGTATCTGACCATATATCTTATTGAACATGGCCACCTGCCGGAAGGAGCAAAAAAACTTGCAGACTATGCATCACTCATAGATCAGGGCATGAAAATCTTTTCACCGGAACAGATAAAGACTCCCTCTACGGCAGCAATTTTTATAAACAGAAAAATAACAGCCATGATTTCCAGTGAAGACGAACGAAACAGAACTATTATAAAAACAATGTTACCTCTGATAGAATATCTTCTGAAAAACATGATAAAAGGTATAGATCCTGAATCAGAGGAATCACTTGACTGGAACAGTAAATTGCTTTCATCTATTATTCCTGATATAAAGAAAGACAGAGAACTTTACATGAAAGATGTGGAAGATCCTGATAAATCACATAAAACAGAAATTCTCTCTATTATTCTTCCCTGTCAGAATATGACAGAATGGGAAAAAATAGATGCTATTTTCATCAACAACCCTTCATCTGCATTATTCAGATATTCTACCGGCAATGATACGATACGAAGTCCTCAAAAAAAAGGGTTTATGCTCACACTTGTTCATTACACGAAAAAAAATGAAACTATTATTTCAGTTGACGCAAAAAAGAAATATTCTCTGGTTTATCTAGGAACTATTCTGGAATTCAAAGAAACCCTTCTCAGAAGAGCCTGTGGTGATACAAGGATGAAAGATGACAGAGGAACACTTAAACCTGTCAGACCGGGTTATCATAACCCCGATCCGTGGTATGACGGAAGAGGACATAATTATACAATTGTAGCAAGTCCAAGGAAAGGCAGTGTCATACCACCGGAAGAAATACGCAGAATTGTTGCTACCTATACGGATGGATTGATATAAAAAAGACTTAACAAAAATACTTTTCTGAGTTATAATCAAAATATAATAAAGAGAGAGGGGGTGTTAATGATGCCTTCCATGGAACTTATCAGAAGGATAGATATGCTCCAGCCTGAGTTAAAAGAAGTTTTATACACTTTTATAGAAGAAATAGAAAAATCTCGTATAAAATCTGTAAATACAGACTCCATTACAGAAATTAAAATAACTCTTAATGACCTGCAGAACCTCATAAAAGAACTTTCAGAAGCACAGAAAGAAACTGAAGAGAGACTGCAAAAACTCATTAAAGAATATGAATATACAAAAAAGCAGCTTAAATGCACCGACGAGAGAGAGGCCTGCTGTTATCTTCCATCACTGAAAAAACCGGGCTATCTCTATGGAAAATTTCCGGGAAGCACCGGTTTATGTCAGGTCTGAAATATATGTAAAGGAGGCCCATAAAACATAGTCCTTTATGCAATATATATATTTAGTGGTAATAATAAAACAGAGATGTCGTACATCTCTTGTTTTATTTATATGAAAATCGTGAAGGGTATGTCAAAATAAAAAAGGGATTTTTTTGTTCTGGTTGAAATTACGTGGAAAATTCTGTAAAAAATTAAGGAGCGTATATGTATAAAAAAAATTTATTACTTATAACGATTCTAATATTGTTTATTAATATATCCTGTGACAGCAAAGAAGAGAGGATTAAAGAGGCGAATAAATGGCATATGAAGGCATGGGATCTGGTTCAGGAGAAAAAATACGATGAAGCAATAGTATGTTTCGATAAAGCACTTCAACTGGATAAGAACAATCCAAAAATACTCTTCAATAAAGGAAATGCTCTTATGTGTCAGTGTAAATACAAAGAAAGCCTGGAATGTTTTGATGAGGCACTGAAAATCGAACCGTCAAATGATTATGTTAAATATAACAGAGAAACTGTTTTGATGCTTATAGAAAAAGAAAAAAATAAGAAACAGGTTAAATAACACTATGACTACAAAAATTTTATCTATAATCCTTATATGTATATTTACTGCTTTACCTGTATGGTCTGAAAATTTGAATTATTGGATGGAAAAAGGAAAAAATCTCGTAAAGGATATGAAATTTGAAGAAGCACTTACATGCTGGGATAAAGCGCTGGAAATAGATCCGGCGAACAGAGATGTATGGGATTCCAAAGGTCTTACGCTCTATCATCTAAAAAAATATAAAGAAGCCATTGAATGTTTCGACAAAGCAATAGAAATAGATCCGGAATTTTCCTATGGCTGGTGTGACAAGGGGCAGGCTCTTAAAGCTCTTGGAAGATATAAAGAAGCCATTGAATGTTTCGACAAAGCCCTTTCTATCAATCCCTCCGATAAATTCAGCAAACAATTCAGAGAAGAAGCAGTAAAATCTTTGAAGAAATAAGACTCCTCTTCTCCAATTACGCGTTACGCTTCTCACATAAATTCCGGTCTTTCCTGCGGTCCATATAATTCATAAACATTATCCAGCTATCATGGATGAGTATGGCAGGAAGGAAAACAATTGCTATTACTCTTATAATAATAAAAGTCATGGCAAGAAAAATGGCAAATTTAGGCGTATGCTCTCCGGCAGACAGTATTACTGACACTATATTTTTTTCTGCAAGCCAGTATAGCAGTATCATATGTAATATATATATAAATACCGCTATAGCCAGAGTAAACATGTATTTTTTTAATTCTTTACTCATTTTTATGACTGGCCCTTTCATTGTAATCGTCATGGGTGATGCGTGACGCGTAACGCGTGACGGGTGGTTCGTAACACGTGATGTTTATTTAATCTCAGGGCGTTTAATTAAACGCCCCTACTTAGCTCACCGGTCACCGGTCACTGATATCCGGCCTCGCTGTAATCATGGCGAACATAATTGCATTTCCCAGAGGCCCTCCCATAACAAAATCAAGCCTGTCCCCTCTTATGACAGGACATCCGAAGAGGCACGATGTGCCGTAAAGTTCACAGAACAGTTTACTGTCTCTGTGAATCCTGCATCCAGCCAGGGAAAACCCTGTAGCAGAGATTCCATAACCTAAAACTACAGGTCCTGAGTCTATATCACCGTCTCCCGGAACATTTACAGGATATTCTCTTATTGCTCCGAATCCCAGAAGTCCTCCTGCAAGCTCCTTTTTTAAAGCTTTATAAAGATCTGCAGAAAGTTCCTTATCTGCAAAAGATAGAAAATATATGCCTATAGCCGTTCCTGAACCGCGTCCCGGAGGCATGTATGTCTGGTAAAGGAGTCCTGTATTTGGATCAATATAATCGTGTCTGCATTTTTTTGCCCATCTCCCTAATAGTTCCCTGTGGTATTCCCCTGTTGCTCTGTCATAGAGTCCTATGGAACCGATAACGGTACAGTTATCAGGAAGATAAATCTGATTGGGATAGGTGTATAAAAGGAGATTATCACTTTTTTCCAGGTTCTTTACAAATTTATGGGTTATCTTTTTATTCAGTTCTTTATATTTACTGTTCGGATCAATAAAATGATTGAAGCTTAAAACAAGATTAAAATACCCCAGGTAGGCAATATGATCATTTGGTCCGTCAAGTGAATCTACAGGATCTTCTCCCCATGACATACGGTCATACTCTTTCACAGCAGGGGAAAGTATTTTTTCAATACATTTATTCATAAGGGAAAGATAGTGGTCTTTCATTTCAGGATAGGAAAGAGCCATCTGGCCAAACCCCATGGCTGCCATCATATAGGTTCCGAAAAGCCACTCTCCGCTGAAGAGCTTATCACCTGTAGCATAATCGGATGATTTTAATTCCCCCTTGACCCACTGTTCAACACTTGAGGCAAGTTTTTTCTGAAGGTCAGGATTGTTATTGTACCAATCCATAGCACCTCTTTCGCACCATGTATGAGGGAAAAAATAAAGACATGAAAGAAAAAGAATAAAAGCAATAAACTGAGAAAGAAAAAATTTTTTAATTTTATTTTTTTTCATAATTCAACTTGAAGACCCCGGAATTCGC
The DNA here is from genome assembly GCA_040217665.1 of Vulcanimicrobiota bacterium. Taxonomy (GTDB): domain Bacteria; phylum Vulcanimicrobiota; class SpSt-956; order SpSt-956; family JAKJGF01; genus CALARM01. Next base: position 9,728 of record JBEHWP010000038.1, on the reverse strand, counting down.
CGCATGTGCCGTCTAAAACTCAGGCGGACGGTAATTGATAAAAACCTTATGAAGATTGTTCCTTTAAACTCTTTAATTCCTCTGCTTTAAGCACTGCTTCTTTCGGGTCGAAATATCCTGCCCCCTGCTGATTGTCATTTAAAGTCGTTATCTTATCTGCAGTAGACATTAAAATATTTTTCACTTCACCGGGGGTAAGAAAAGGATTTGCTTCATACATGGCTGCAACAAGGCCCGATACAAGAGGTGTTGCCATAGAAGTCCCGGAAAGTCCCACATAAGCACTTTTTTCCAGTAAAGGCATTCTGGACTGATAATAAATATTTCTCTCCAGAACTTTTCTGGCTGACTGGGGAGAAGATTTAAATTCTTTTATCGTACTTTCCCAGAATCCGTAGTTTGCCAGATCTTTATCCGGTATCTTCATAAGCTGTTCATCACTCAAGGTATTAAGAAATTTATAACTTTCAAATCTCTCTGCCATGGAAAGAGCATCTTTTTCAGCATTTGAGCCGGGAGAAAGGGTGGAAATTACCTGTTCTCCAGGTGCAAGGATATCAGGTTTCGTAAGTCCCAAAGGAGTCGGCCCTGCTGAAGAACAGGAAAGTATTGTATCATCTGTTTTATCAGAAGTATCTCTGTTATCTGTTCCTCCTACTGTTATAAGAAAAGGATCATCTCCGGGAGCACTTACAGTACCCTGATTGGGGCCATAATTACCTGCAGCAGTCACTACTGTAATACCTGCTTTTACCGCTTCTTCAAGAGCAAGATCTGTAGGATCCTGAGAATAGTCTGCAGCCTGATGGCCTATGGACACATTTATTACTTTTATATTATATTCATCTTTATGTTTTATAGCCCATTCTATACCTTTTAAAAGAGCCGTTGTAGTGCCGCTGCCGTTTCCTGCCAGAACTTTTATACCGATAAGATTTGCATCAGGTGCAAAGGAACGATATTTCCCTCCCGATAACTTGCCGTTTCCTGCCGCATCTCCTGCCACATGAGTTCCGTGGCCTCCGTCATCATAAGGTACGGCTTTATCATTTACCATATCCACCCACCCTGTTATTCTATCTCCAAGATCAGGATGAGGATATATACCTGTATCTATAACAGCTATACCGACACCTTTCCCGGTATATTTCTCAAATACAGGATCATGAGTTTCAAATATACCTTTATGTTCTGTTCTCAGTTTTGACAGGGGACTTTCTTCAGATGAAGGGGCACTCTGAAGTTCTTCTTCTAATGAAGGTTCAGGAATCCACCGCTCAACCTTATCTTCATATACATTATATCCGGCTTTTTGTAACTCTTCTTTCTGAGATGGTTCGAGTTTTGCAACAAAAGCACCCAGAGAAGAAAATTTCTCTTCTATTTTAACATTCTGATTTTTCAAATCTTCATCTTTTACTTCCGTAGCTGAAATACCGGCAGAAGAACAGGTGAAATTTCTGGGAGGTATAATAATACAGGTGCCTTCATTATTTCCGCTGGAAATACTGACCCTGTCCTTTATTTCCTGTGATTTTTCATCAGACATTTTTGCCGACGGCCTGTTAAGCTGTCCCTGTATTTTATATGACGTATTTATATCCATATAAGAGAGACCCCCTTATTTCAGAATAAAGATATATATAAAATATTAAATTATTTCAGAAAAAAATACAATAAAGGTATGTTAAAAAAATGTAAACTTTTCAATATTTTCCCATAGCTTTCAGGGCATTTTCCCTGTTATCCCTTGCTATCTGAAAATCAGGATCAATAGAAAGGGCTTTATCATAATATTCTATGGCTTTTTCATAATGCCCCTGCGAATAAAGAACATTTCCTTTTCCGTTCCAGGAGTATTTATGTTCAGGAGAAATATCCAGAGCCTTATCATAACATTTTATAGCTTCCTCATAATCCCCCAGTTCATATAAAGCATTTCCTTTTCCACACCAGGCGTCAACCCACTTTGAGTCAATCTTAAGAGCCTTATCGTAAGCAATGATGGCCTCTTCATAATGTCCCTGTTCTTTTAAAACATCTCCTTTGCTTCTCCAGGCATCGACATATGTTTCATCAATCGTGACAGTTTTCTTGAAACATTTCAGAGCTTCTTCATAATGTCCCATCAATTTAAGACTCCAACCCTTTATAAACCATACATAGGCATCATTTGAGTCTATATCCAGAGCTTTATTATAATATCTGATAGATTCTAAATATTTTCCCTGATTGTAAACATTATCTCCCTGAACTATATAGACATTTTTCTTACCATTTAAAGCATCTTTATAATCAGGAGAAATATTCAGTGCTTTATCATAATATTCAAGAGCTTCTTTATATTTGTAATTCATACAGGCGTCATCTCCCCGGGCTTTTAAAACAGATGCTTTCCCATGTAAAGCAAAAGGATCGTTTTCGTCAATAGCAAGCACTTTCTCATAATATTCAAGAGAATCTTCATATTTACCCTGATTATATAATTCATCTCCCTGTTCCTGTAAAATACCTTTCTTTCCATTCAAAGCTTCTATATCGTTTTTATCAATCTCAAGGGCTCTGTTGTAATATTTGATTGCTTCTTCATATCTGGCCTGATTATATAATTCATGCCCCCTCCAGTTATTATATTTCTTTTCAAAAGTGTGTCCGAAAGCTAACCAGATTATAAGACAGAGAACTGTTAAACCTGCAAATAAGGCAGCACCTCCAACCACAGCAACTATAAGAACAGTCATAAGAAAGGATCTGCCTTTTACAGGTTTTAATGATCGTATTTGCCGGGGAATTTCTTTTGATGTTTCTTCATGAGCTGGAGATTCCATATGAAAAGAAATTTTTTTTGATGGTTTTTCATGAACTATGGAAGGAATTTCAGATTTTATTTCTACTTTCAAAGAATCACAGGGCATTGTAGAAGGTAAAACCGGTTTTTCTGTCTGTGGTATAACAGCCTTCTCTGTCGGCGATACCAGAGGTTTTTCTGTCTCTGTCTGTGAAATTTCCTTTGACATCATAAAGGGAAGAGTTATTTCTGTTACTTCATATTCGGGTAATTCCAGAAGTGCTTCTTTCATGTCTTTCGCATTTCTGTATCGATATTCTACTTTCATAGAAAGAGCCTTCATAACTATATTTTCAAGTTTTTCTGAAACATCTGAATTTAGTTCTCTTACAGGCTTAAAAGAAAAAGGGGCTGCAGGCACGACTCCTGTCAAAAGACAGTGCATGGTTGCTCCAAGAGAATATAAATCTGAACGTGGCTCAGGTTTGCCCTGAAACAATTCATCAGGAGCATAGACAGGTGTGCCTATAACAGTCATAACCTTATCACCGTCCTGAAGGACTGCCCTTGCTATTCCGAAATCTACAAGAAGAATTCTGCTGTCTGAGGTACGGAGCATTACGTTACCCGGCTTCATATCCCTGTAAATTACCGGAGGTGACTGGCTGTGAAGATAATAAAGAGCATCAAGTATCTGTTTTGACCATTCTATGACAAAATTTTCCGGCACTCTTCCATAGCTATGCATAAGAGTTTCAAGGTCTTTGCCTTCAACATAATCCATTACAATATAATAACGGCCTGCTTCTATAAAATAATCTATTACTACAGGAAGGTTTACATGTCTGAGATCTCTGAGGATATTTGCTTCTTTCCTGAAACTCTCTTTCATATATTCAAGATCGTCAGGTTTTGTGCTGGTACCTATCATTTCCTTTACTGCACAGCGAATTTTATCAAATCTGTGATCGAGAGCTTCATAAACTGCACCCATACCGCCTGATTTTATAAGACATTTTATTTCATAACGCTTATCAAGGAGTGTACCTGACTGTAAAATACCTGTAGGTGTAGTGGGAATTACATCTCCGCCACATCCTTTACAGAATCTCGCACTATCTCTGTTCTGATATCCGCATTTATCACAGTAAATCATGGCAGTTATCAGTTATCAGTTATCAGTGACCGGTGAGCAGGTAATTTACTGTGATGAGCATAGATAAACATATATGCTCTCGTGACGCGTAACACGTAACGCGTGACGCGAGGAAAACTTTATTACATGCTTATTGCTCAGGCCAGTAAACTTCATAGTTTAGAAAAATACTTCACTGTTCACTGATAACTGCTCACTGGAAAACTTCCTCCCTCTTAAATAAACTCTTATGACCGGCCCTGCATTCTCATATAAATCCCATATTAAGAATTTGAAGGCTTCTTAATTTCTTTATTCTGTCTTTCAGATCATTTTCCCTGGGACATAACCTGAGAGCTTTACGGTAATTTCTGATAGCCCCCTGGTAATCCTTCTCTTCTTCATTGATTATACCACGATAAATAGGAATTATAGAATAATCAGGATATTCTTTTTCAATCTCATCAAGGAGTGTTCTGGCAGTCACAAAATCGCCTGCTCTTATATAAAAGAAAGAACTATCAGCTTTTATCTTAATACTTTTCGGAGCTTTTTCCATAGCTTCTTTATATTTTACAGAGGCAGAAGGCATATCATTCTTATCAAGTAATTCCTTTGCTTCTGCCAGAATAGCCATACCTGATTTTTCTTCTTCTAAGAATTTTTTTATTTCCTTTACTTTAAAAGCAAGACACGAACTCTGGCATATTCTGGAAAGCCTGTATTTACATTTTTCACACTGCTCCGGCCATATATGCCATTTATAATGATCAAAAGATGACATAAAGAATCCTGTAAGTTCTCTTAAATTGCTAAAATTCTCAAGATTTACATTTTCATAACTTGATATGGCAAAACACCGCCACACAGTAAGGTCAGGCCCTACATCAATAGCAGGTCTGCAGAAACCTCCTTTTGCCATAGAAGGAAAGGTTTTTATAAGTTTACCATAATCTGCATCATTAAATGTACATAAAGGTAAGAAACAATCCAGTCTGGATTCAACACCCATATCGGCAAAAGTAAGTAAAAATTCGGTAATTCTTTTTCCCATTTTCCTGTAATCATCAAAGGGAACGTGACGATTTTCATAGGAATGCATGGGAACAGCCACAGTCCATCTTAAATTCTTTAATTTATAATAATCCAGAATATCAAGAATAAAATCATATTCAAAATCAGTTTTATATATATTATATCCCGGTGTTACATCAACACCGAGAGAAATCATATAATCCAGATTTTTCATAAAAATTTCCCATTTCCCATCCTTATAATCAGAAGGATGGTTTGTATTTAATACTACATGAATCTTTTCATGAGCAAGAAGATGAACAAGGGATTTATCAAAAATGCCTCCGCTGAATATTACGACACTCTCGAAATCATCATCATCGACTGTCATGTTGATTATCTCTCTGATATCCGAGTGAAGCATAGGCTCTCCGCCCAGGAGTTTTACGGAACGATTTCTGGATTTCCTCAGAAAATCCAGAGCTTTTCTGTAATTTTCAAGAGGCATCTGATTTAATCTGCTGTCTGCTTCCAGTTTTTCCTTTGCAAAACAGTAAGGACAGCTATTGCTGCATTTATCTGTTAAAAGTATGTTCATAAAAGACGTGACGCGTGACGCGTGACACGTGACGCGTAAAACCCGCATCACTCATTACGCATTACCCATTACAATTATCACTCTCCCTGTACACAAAAATAGCCTTCCGGCTATTTATTTTATAAAAAACATTTAAAACCTTTAATTTTCTTTCAATAAATCAATTTCTTTATTATTTACGTAAAAAACAGCAGATGTAAATTTCCACTGTCCACCTTCTTTTACAAGCTCTGTTTTAAGTGTGCCTTCACCTTTTTCGCCTGTAACCGAAATACTCAGTTCTGCGTCTCCTGTATCGCCACTTACATTTACACTGCCGCCGGGAAACCATCCGTAAGATTTTATGACACCTATCTCTTCTTTAACTTCAGAACTTTTCTCTACAACTTCCAGAGACATTTTATAGGCATCTGAACTTTTAATGGCTCCCATAACTCCGCCAAAAATTCCTCCGAAGACAATGGCAAAAAACAGAACTGCTCCTGCTCCCAGAAGAGCCAGACATCCGCACCCTATTAAAATCCATTTTATATAATTGGGTTTCCGTTTATCCATTTGACTGTGCCTGATTTAATTCCTGAGAAACAGCCGGTTTGAGTGCTTTCGCCATAGCTTTACCTCCCATAAGACCGCCTGCCACTGCACCTGCTGCCGCTCCCGGTGCTCCGAAACCAAGACCGAAGGAAAAAGCCATAGGAATGGCCATGGCGATAGCTCCCAGAGCTACTTTCTGCCATTTTTTTAATTTTACATTTTTAAGATGAGGCTCCAGGTGTTTGTCTATCCATTTATTAATATCTGCACCGCAGTTTCTTATGGCCTGTTTTAATCTGGGCCCCAGTATGGCTCCTCCTGAACCCAGGAGAGCACCTTTTATGGCTCCTGCCAGAATTCCTACTGGGCCTCCTATGGCACCTGTGGCACCGCCTATAACTGCTCCCGATATTGCTCCAAGCACTGCTCTTCCAGTCTGGTCAAAGGCCTTGCCTCCAATACCTCCTGCTGCTCCTCCTATAAGTGCTCCAGCCGGTCCCAGTAATGCTCCTCCCAGTAAGGCTCCCCCAAAAGTTCCGTCTTTTACCGTTGCTTTTTCGCTGCCATAGAGAGTACCTATGGCTCCGCTGAAAGCACCGGCAACAGCAAAACTCACAGCACCGACAGGGCCGCCTACGACAGCACCGACTGCCGCACCGGTAGCAGCACCAGCAAGGGCGCCTGCCGCTGCATCACCGAGAAGACCGCCCTTTTTCCCTACAATAGTTCCGGCTACTGCACCTGCTATTCCGGCAGGAACTCCGTAAAGCCCTGCTGACGCCAGTCCGCTCAGGGCTCCTGCCATAGCGGCTCCGCCTATAGAACGACTCTTTGTATCTCCCGATGTATCTATGCCTTTTTCCGGTTCAAACCTCGGCTTTGTATATTCGTCTACTGCTCTTACAGATCTTTCGAATTTATCAACAATATTATGGATAAATCCTTCTTCCTGAGATATTTCATTTTTAACAGGTAAGCTTCTCAGATTTGCTGTCGCACTTCTCAGATTCGCTGTTCCGCTGTTAACATTCATTTTTATTTCTCCTATGCATCGCCGAAATGGCGTATAAGGTTAAAAGCTATTCCGCCGAGTAAACCAACTACAGAACCTATGGCACATCCCATAATAGTGCCACCTACTTTACCATAGGTCTGACTGGAAATTGTTTCTGTTTTACTTGTCGTAACAGGAGTACCTGATGTATCAAGGACAGGGGAATCTCTATTAACATTTTCCCATCCTTTCGGAGCATAATCATGGGCATGACTCTCAGGGCCGTGATCCCAGCCTGACCAGTCATTCTGATACCAGTCTCTGGGTATCTGTCCCAGGTTTTTATCTTCCATTACAGGAACAGGATAGGTTCTGGTTATCTCTACTGCTCTACCTTCCTGCATGGCTCCCGCCGCATAGCCTCCGACACCGCCGACTACAGTACCTATTGCTGCACCATGGAGAGCTGCTTTCCCGCCATCATCCATGTTTTGATAGGTACCGACTATGCTTTTATTATAAAAATCTTTTATCTTACCGGCAGTTTTCTGTATAAAATTCTGTTCTTCCGGTTTTCCTTCTTTATTTATTTCCACCTTATCTTTTGTAGAAGTAAGATCTGTTTCTTCTTCTTTTTTTGCTACAGAACCTGTCTGTTTAAAATTTTCTATTCTGTTATTACTGCCTATAATCACCTTATCTCCTCCTTCCTGTTAGTCCTCTTTAAGCTGTTTTACTACTTTAAATATATGAGAACAGACTGCACCTATTATTCCGCCTCCAACAGCACCTGCTCCCAGACCTATAAGAGCGCCGCCAAGGGGGCCTATGGAACTTGAATGTTCCAGATGTGGTGTTTTCCATTCTCCTACTTTTGTCCAGCTTATAGTAGGATCATTTCTGTGCCAGTATCCGTCATGAACATATGTATAATAAGTATAGGTATGACGGACATTTTCCGATGTATAATAGGTATAGGAAGAACCATCGCTGTTATAACCTGTATGAGATACAGATTCGGTTGTATAATAAACATATTCATGTGCCACATAATGACCGTCTTCTACATCTCTGTGTGTCCAGCCTTCAAGTTTGGGATCGTTTATATCATGAGTCTTCCAGTTTTCAGTAACTTTATCATTAGCCGCATTTTCATAGCCCATGGCATAACCTGCCACTGCGCCGACAGCACCGCCTCCTGCTGCACCTATGGCCATCATTTTATTCATCTGAGATCTGGTCTTTGTATCAGGTGTATCTCCGATAATATGTTTCTGTATCCAGTTACCTACTTTTTTTCCAAAAGTTTCGGAAGTTCCTTCCGATGATCTGTCAAATTTATCCTGAACTTCAAGAGAATTACTTTCATCCTTTACTTCTTTTTTCGGTTTAAAAGAAGATAAAGACTGACTTCTAATATCTGTTGATTTAATATCCATTTTTTTCTCCTTTCATTACAAAAATCTGCAATTATATAAAATTATAATAATATATAGTATTTATAAAAACAATCTTTTTTTGTAAACAAAATGTTAACTTTATAACAAAAATTTTTCAATAAAATATTATTTACTGACCCGAGCATAAGCATTTAATAAATATCTTCCTACCGTTACGGGTTATGATAGCATATATTTTATGCTTACCTCAGTAAAATGTAAAAAAATTAACTATGAAGAAGGGTAAATTGGCATTTCACCGAATAACAGTAATATAAACTGTTTATAATCAAGAGAAGAAGGTGAGAAATTGCATTTTACTAAAGATGGAGACAATTTTAAAGAAAAACTCCGTGACCATGTGGAGAAAGTAAGTGATGTAAACCTTTCCTCCTGCTATCAGTGCGGTAAATGTTCTGCAGGGTGTCCTATGGCAGAAAATATGGATTTAAAGCCAAACCAGATAATGAGACTTGTAGGTCTGGGACAATTTGAACAGGTTTTAAATTGTAAAGCCATATGGAATTGTATATCCTGTGAAACATGTACTACCAGGTGCCCCAGAGAACTGGATCCTGCTGCAGTTATGGATGCCCTCAGGATGATGGCAAAAACTAAAGGCTATTCAGGGGCAAGAAACAACATGGAAAAGTTCAACAGAATATTTTTAGAAATAATCAGGCTCAGAGGAAGAATGTACGAACCCGGTCTTATTGGTTTTTATAATCTATTAAGCGGTGATTTCTTCAAGGATTTCGATCTCGCTTTACCCATGGTAGTACAGGGTAAATTAAAACCCTGGCAATTTCCGGGTATCAGCGATATAGAAGAATTACAGAGAATGGTAGAAAAATGTAATCAATTTGCAGAAGAAGAAAGGGCTCAAAATCAATGAAATACGCATATTTTCCAGGATGTTCTTTACATTCTACTGCTTTAGAATACGGTAATTCCACAAAGGAAATCTGTAAGAAAATAGGCATAGAACTTCAGGAAATTCCTGACTGGAACTGCTGTGGTGCTACATCTGCACATCAAACAAACAGATATCTTGCAACAGCATTGCCTCTGAGGAATATTGCAAAAGCTGAAAAAATGGGACTTAATATGGTTATTCCATGTGCTGCCTGTTTTTCCCGTTCTAAATTTGCCCAGCATGCAGTTGAAAAAGATAAAGAATTCAGAAAAAAAGTAGTAGATGCTGTAGGATTACCCTATGAAGGGAA
>JBEHWP010000037.1:0-16882 GCA_040217665.1 Vulcanimicrobiota bacterium | reverse complement strand
AGCTTGATGAAGCTTTTAATAAGATGGCAGAAAGGCTTGAAGGAAAAAGAAAGAAGCTTGAGGAAGGAAATGAGAAACTTAAAGAATTGAACAAGAGTTATCTTGATTTAATTGGTTTTGTAGCACATGAACTGAAAGGTATCCTGGCTTCAACTATATTAAATGCCTATACTGTAAGGGATGGATTTCTGGGACTCATCAATTTTAAACAGAGAAAAGCTCTGGATTCTATCACAAGAAATCTTGACTATCTGGAATCCACTGTAAAAAATTTCCTTAATCTGAGCAGAATAGAAAAAGGTGAGATTAAAATAAGTAAAATAGATCTGCTCCTTAAAGAAGATGTATTTTCTGTTTCAGCGGAAGCTTTTTCAAAACAGGCAAGTGAAAAAGGCATGGAAATTATAGATAATATAAATAAGGGCATAAAACTCAAGGGAGATCCGGATTTACTGGCTATAGTAGCAAATAATCTCGTAGGTAATGCTATAAAATACGGCTCTAAAGACGGTAAAATTATACTCACATCTTCCATAAAAGAATCTAAAATAGAAATAAATGTATACAATGACGGCATACCGATAAAAGAAGAGGATAAAGGAAAACTCTTCAAGAAATTCTCCCGTCTTGAATCCCAGCAAAAAAGAAAAGTAAGAGGAACAGGGCTCGGTTTATTTGTAACAAAGGACATAATTGAAAAACATGGCGGAAATATATGGGTTGAACCGGGAGAAAATGGGAATTCGTTTATATTTACATTAGAAAGGGGATGTTAATTGTTGACTCCACTGGATATTATTAAAAAGAAAAGATCTGAAGCTATAGCAAGAATTATAGCAAAGGGATATCTTTCAACAAAAAGGGTATATGTGGGAATGGCCACATGTGAAATAGCTGCCGGCTCAAAAGAAATTATGGAGGTATTTCAGACAGCCATACAAAACGGTCTTGTAGATGTTTATCTGAGTCAGAAAGGCTGTTCAGGAAGATGTAACCTGGAACCTACCGTAGAGGTGGTGGAAGAAGGTAAAATACCTGTTAAATATGGAAATGTTACAAAGGAAATGGCAGCCGACATAATAGAAAAGCACCTTAAAAAAGGTGAAAAAATAGAAGAATGGACTATTAAATAGCGAGGTATATAATATGGAAACAAATACAAAGGAAACTGTATCGGAAATTATATTATGTAAAGGCCCCACCTGTATGAAACAGGGATCAGGCAATCTTAAAGTTGATATAGACAAAGAACTGGCAAAACATGGCCTTACAGGGAAAGTCAATATTATTATTTCGGGATGTCTTGGCATGTGCGGCAAAGGCCCTATTATGATAATAAATCCCGGTTATACCCTTTACGGAGGAGTAACAGGTAAAGATATACCTGAAATAATAGAGGAACATATAATAAAAAATAATCCCGTAGCAAGGCTTGTTATAGAAGATGATCATCTGTACAATCGTTTCTTCCGTATTTTCGGAGATGTTAATTTCTTCGGAAAGCAGATGAGAATTACACTCAGAAACTGCGGCATTATAGATCCTGAAAGTATAGAAGATTATCTTTCGGTAAAAGGTTATGAAGCACTGGCAAAAATTCTCACCGACATGACTCCGGCACAGGTTGTAGAAGAAGTCAAAAAAGCAGGACTTCGCGGCAGAGGAGGAGCAGGGTTCCCTACAGGGCTCAAGTGGGAACTGACGGCAAAAGAAGAAAGTGAAGAAAAATATGTCATATGCAATGCAGATGAAGGAGATCCTGGAGCATTTATGGACAGAAGTGCCATAGAAGGGGATCCTCATACAATTCTGGAAGGAATGATTATAGGAGGATATGCCATAGGGGCAAAGAAAGGCTTTATATATATCAGAGCCGAATATCCTCTTGCCATAAAGAGACTTCAAAAAGCCATAGAAGATGCAAGAAAAGAAGGTTTTCTGGGAGAAAATATACTGGGAAGCAATTTCTCTTTTGATATAGAAATAAGACTCGGAGCAGGAGCCTTTGTTTGCGGAGAAGAAACAGCTCTTATTCATTCAATAGAAGGTTCCCGCGGCATGCCATCTCCTAAACCTCCCTTCCCTGCACAGAGAGGTCTTTTCGGGAAACCAACTGTTATTAACAATGTGGAAACATGGGCAAATATACCTGTCATAATACTGGACGGAGCAGACTGGTTCAGTTCTATAGGAACTGAAAAAAGTAAAGGTACAAAAGTCTTTGCTCTTGCAGGAATGGTAAAAAACAACGGTCTTATAGAAATTCCGATGGGCACTACCCTCAGGGAAATCATATATGATATAGGAGGAGGTCTTCCCGGCAATAAAAAATTCAAGGCAGTTCAGATAGGCGGACCTTCGGGAGGATGTCTTTCAGAGGAATATCTGGATACAAAAGTAGATTATGAATCACTTATAAATGCAGGGGCAATGATGGGTTCAGGCGGTATGATTGTTATTGACGAAACGTCCTGTATGGTTAATATTGCAAGGTATTTCCTGGAATTTACACAGGATGAATCGTGCGGTAAATGTACTCCCTGCAGAGAAGGTACAAAAAGAATGCTTGAAATACTCACAAGGATTACAGAAGGAAACGGTAAAGAAGGAGATATAGAGAAACTGGAAAGACTGGCGACTATGATAAAGAAGTCTTCCCTGTGCGGCCTCGGTCAGTCTGCACCGAATCCGGTTTTAAGTACACTGAAAAATTTTAGAATTGAATATGAAGAACATATAAAATCCAGAAAATGCCGGGCAGGAGCCTGTAAATCCATGATCAGCTATGAAATAAACGACTCATGTATAGGATGTGGTGCATGTAAGAAAGTGTGTCCCGTGACGGCCATATCCGGTACTCCGAAGAAAAAACATATCATAGACATAGAAAAATGTATTAAATGCGGACTATGTTTTGATACCTGTAAATTCGGAGCCATAAGCAAGGTATAAGGAGAGATAATCTTATGAGTGAAATTACTATTTATATAAATAATAATCCCTATAAAGTAGAGGATGGACAGACAATAATGCAGTGTGCAGATAAACTCGGCTTTCATATACCCCGTCTCTGCTATCATCCCCAGCTTTCAATTGAAGGTGCCTGCAGAGTCTGTATTGTTGAAGTAGAAGGCATGAAAAATTATGCAGCATCATGTACATTCCCCGTAAAAGACGGTATGAGAATCCATACAAACACAAAAGAACTCAGGACTGCAAGACGGGATATAGTAGAACTTATACTGGATAACCACCCGGAAGACTGTCATATATGTGAAAGAGACGGAAACTGCGAACTCCAGAGACTTGCCTATGCCATAGGTATCAGACACAGACATTTCGAAGGGGAAAAGAAACATTATGAAAAGGATCTTTCATCCCATTCCGTAATAAGAGATCCCAATAAATGTATTCTCTGTGGCAGATGTATAAGGATATGTTCGGAGATTCAGAAAGTAAATGCCCTTCGTTATGCACACAGAGGTTTCAAGACCGTAGTTATGCCTGCCTATGAAATGCCATTTAAAGACAGTGTCTGTACCGGCTGTGGCCAGTGTATAAATGTCTGCCCTACCGCCGCTTTTGTTGAGAAGAACTACACACAGGATCTTTTCGGAAAACTTGGCGATAAATCGCTTGTAAAAATAGCGCAATTCGCCCCTTCCGTAAGAGCTGCCATAGGCGAAGCCTTTGACCTTGAGCCGGGTTTAAACATGGAACATAATCTGGTAGCAGCTTTAAGGAAGCTCGGGTTTGACTATGTGTTTGACACACAATTTTCAGCAGATCTTACCATAATGGAAGAAGCAAGTGAATTTCTGGACAGGCTTCAGGGCAACGGGAAACTGCCAATGATTACCTCCTGTTCAAGTGCATGGATGAAATGTGTGGAACAGTTCTATCCCGATTTACTGGAAAACGTATCTACCTGCAAATCTCCTATGTCTATGTTAAGTTCTATGACAAAGACCTATTTTGCGGAGAAAATAAAAGTAGCTCCTGAAAATATCCTGAATGTTGCCATAATGTGCTGTACTGCAAAGAAATATGAAGCAGCAAGACCGGAACTTATGGTAAGGGGTTTACAGGCTACCGATTATGTTGTAACTACAAGAGAAATTGCATGGATGATAAAATCTTCAGGTATAGATTTTGTCAATATAAAAGGTGAAAGTTTTGACAGACCTCTCGGATTATCATCAGGTGCGGGAACAATATTCGGCGTATCGGGAGGAGTTATGGAAGCAGCTTTACGTACTGCCTACGAGTTGTATACTGCCGAAACGCTTATTGATATAGAGTTTGAGAATTTACGGGGCTTTGAAGGCATAAAAGAAGGGAAAGTCATAATGGACGGCAAGGAAATAAGAGTCGCTGTAGCGCATGGGCTTGGCAATGCAAATACCCTTCTTGAAATGGTAAGAAAAGATCCAAAAAAATACCACTTTATTGAAATAATGGGGTGTCCCGGCGGATGTATCGGCGGAGGCGGGCAGCCATATGCCGGCTCCAATTCAATGCCTCTCGATGAAGAATTACTCAAGAAAAGAGCAGAAGCATTATATAATATTGACAGGCAGAGAACATTCAGAAGAAGTCATGCAAACCCTGATATACAGAGAATCTACAGAGAATTCCTCGGTAGACCTCTCAGTCCCATATCTCATGAGTTATTACATACCCATTATAAACCTCATGAGCCCACAGGTATAATTTCTAAAGATGTTAAAGCGAAATATTAAGAGTGAAGAGTGAAGAGTGAAGAGTGAAGAGTGATATGAGGGATGAGCAACATCGCATATCACCCGTCACGCGTCACCAATCACGGGTCACCTGATTAGGAGTGTAGATAATATGATTGACACAAAAATTGATTTAAATGACGAAAAGATGATTGAATTAAAAGAATTTATGGAAAAGGTTAAACATCAACCCCATCCTGAATCATATCTTATAGGAATACTTCATAAAGCCCAGGATCTTTACGGGTATCTTGACAGGGAAGTAATGGATGAAATTGCTCTTACAATGAATATACCGACATCTCATATCTGGGGTGTAGCCACTTTTTATCATTATTTTACTCTCAAGCCGAGAGGAAAACATATAATTTCAGTATGTCTCGGCACTGCCTGCTATATTAAAGGTGCAGATAAAGTATTGAATGCAATAAAAGAGGATCTGAATATAGAAGTAGGAGGCACAAGCGAAGACAATCTATTTACCCTGCAGGAGGCAAGATGTCTTGGTGCATGCGGCCTTGCGCCGGTCATAATGATAGATGATAAAATATATGGTAATTTAACACCAAAGAGTGTAATTAAGATATTGAAAAGTTATAGAAAATAAATTACAATAATCTTGTAGCAATCAGCAGGTCAGCATGTCAGACAGGCACAGGTCAGTGAAAATGCTGAAATGCTGAAATGCTGAAAGCTAATACGAAGGAGGGAAATAAATGAGTAAGATCCTTATTATTGACGATGACCCTGATTTAGTGGATGCTATGACTAACTTGCTGGAAGCAAAAGGTTATAAAGTAGACCATGCTCCTGACGGAGAAGAAGGATTGGAGAAAGCAAAAAACGATCCGCCAAATATAATTCTTCTTGATGTTATGATGACAAGAAAAACAGAAGGTTTTGATGTGGCAAGGAGTCTGAATAAAGAAGAAAAGACAAAAGGCATACCTATTATACTGGTAACAGGTATAAGACATGAGATGAACCTTCCTTTCGGTTTTGAACCTGACGAAGACTGGCTCCCTGTAAAGGCAGTGCTGGAAAAACCAATAAAACCGGAAGTATTATTAAAGACTGTAGAAGATCATATAAAGAAATGACATGGATTAATGGAATTTAGAGGATTACCGGGATTTTTCCCGGTAATTCTTTTTATTTCATATGTTATTACGGAGGTTTATTTTGTCTTTATTCAAATTAAAATCTGATTTTACTCCCCGTGGTGATCAGTGTAATGCTATAAAAAACCTGACAGAAGGTATTTTAAGAGGAATGAAAGAGCAAACCCTTCTTGGCGTTACCGGTTCAGGAAAAACCTTTACAGTAGCAAATGTCATAGAAAAAGTTGAAAGGCCGGCTCTTGTAATAAGCCACAATAAAACCCTTGCAGCACAGCTCTGCAGTGAATTTAAAGATTTTTTTCCGGAAAATAGAGTGGAATATTTTGTAAGCTATTATGATTATTACCAGCCTGAAGCATATATACCTCAGAGTGATACGTATATAGAAAAAGACGCAAAAATAAATGATGAAATAGACAGATTAAGACACTGTGCCACCCAGTCTGTCATAGAGAATACCGATGTCATTATAGTTGCCAGCATTTCCTGTATTTATGGCCTTGGTACACCGGAAGATTATAAAAATACTCTTGTTAAAATAGAAAAAGGGCAGGAAATAGAGAGAGATGAATTCTTAGAAAAACTTGTAACATTATATTATGAAAGAAATGATCTGGAACTTACAAGAGGAAGGTTCCGGGTAAAAGGAGAATTAGTAGAAATTCATCCTGTAGACAGGGATAATATCCTTTATAGAATAGAATTTTTCGGCGACGAAATAGATGACATTTCTACTGTCTACCATTCCAGTGGTAAAACCATTAAAAAACAACAAAAACTGACCATTTACCCTGCAAAACATTTTATTACACAGGAAGAAAAGCTGGAAGAAGCAATTTACAATATAAAACGAGAAATGAGAGAAAGAGTGGACTGGTTTCATTCCCGGGGCATGGATATAGAAGCACAGAGGATTTCAGAAAGAACCAGATATGATATAGAATGTCTTCAGCAGCTTGGATACTGTCATGGCATAGAAAACTATTCCCGACATTTAAGCGGAAGACGTAAAGGAGAACCTCCTTATACTCTTATAGATTATTTTCCTTCTGACTTTATTGTTATTATAGATGAATCCCATGTTACACTTCCACAACTTAAAGGTATGTCCATCGGAGACAGGTCAAGGAAAACCAGCCTTATAGACCATGGATTTCGTCTTCCCTCTGCCTATGATAACAGGCCTCTCACTTTTGAAGAGTTTATGGCGAAAATAAATCAGGTTATATATGTTTCTGCCACCCCAGGCATATATGAATTACAAAAAAGCTCAAAAATTGTAGAACAGATAATCAGACCTACAGGCCTTATAGATCCTCTGTTGACAGTAAAACCGTTAAAAAATCAGGTAGATGATCTTATAAATGAAATAAAAATAAGAGTGGAAAAAGGAGAAAGAGTCCTTGTTACAACCCTTACAAAAAAAATGTCTGAAGAACTGGCTGAATATTTAAAAGATCTCGGCATAAAGGTAAACTATCTTCACTGTGATGTAGATACCCTTGATAGAGTGGAAATATTGACAGATTTGAGACTCGGTGAATTTGATGTATTGATAGGAGTAAATCTATTAAGAGAAGGACTCGACTTACCGGAAGTATCGCTTGTAGCAATACTGGACGCAGATAAAGAAGGATTTCTGCGTTCTGAAACATCACTTATACAGACTATAGGAAGAGCGGCAAGAAATGCAGGAGGAGAAGTCATTCTTTATGCAGATAATATAACCGGTTCCATACAGAAAGCTATGGAAGAGACAGAGAGAAGAAGAAAAATACAGAAGGCGTACAATGAACAACATGGCATAGTGCCACAGACTGTAACAAAATCGGTAAAAGATATACTTGGCATGGTAAGAATATCTGAGAAAAAAGAAGTTTATAAAACGCCTGAAAGTGAACAGTTTCTTACAGAAACTGAAAGAAAAGATTTAATCAAAGAACTGGAAAAAGCAATGAATGAAGCATCATTGAAATGGGATTTTGAAAGAGCTGCAGAACTCAGGGATGAAATAAAAAAATTAAAATCATCGTAAAAACCAGCTCCTACCAGCTGTAATTATACGAATAAACCTTTAAAAATCTCTATTGAATCATTGTTTTATTTTCATAATAATGTCATAATATAAGAAGTAGCATGTCCGGGAAGTATGAATGGTGAGGATATTCTTATATTCTTCAAAAAAAGAAATGCTCTTTCTTTTCTGCAAAAAGAGGAAATTTAAGGTATCAGGAGAAAAAGAGAAAGAAACATCTGTATTATTTTCTTTTATCCGGGAAGACTCTGACATTCACCCATGGGAGTAAGTGAAAAGAGATTAGTAGACAGGAGGTAAGGCTTTGCACTGTGTGCATACCAAGATATTATTATGAATTATTCAGTACTGGTAGTTGATGATGAAGATTGTATAAGAGAACTGTGTGAAGATGTCCTTCCTATGTGGGGCTACGAAGTAGACACGGCAGAAGACGGATTCCAGGGGATAGACAAGGCCAAAACAGGAAAATATCATGTAGTTCTTACTGATATAAAAATGCCTGAATGTGACGGTCTAACAGTTCTTGAAAAAGTTAAAGCCTATGACCCTCAGATAGAAATAATTGTAATGACTGCCTATGGCACAATAGAAACAGCTGTCAATGCTATGAAAAAAGGTGCCTATGACTTTATTATGAAACCACTTTCCCTGAATCAAATGCAGGCAGTTCTGAGTAAATGTGTTGAAAAAATCGAACTGACATCGAAAAATAAAGAACTCACCGAATTAAACAGAAGATTACGTGAATTAAACGAAATGAAAGAAAAATTCATCACTATTACAAGTCATGAACTCAGAACACCTGTATGCAGCATAACAGGATTTGTGGAACTTATAAAATACAGCCTGTCCGGTATACTTGAAGATAAACCTGAAACACTGCTCTCTGAACTGGAAACAATAGTAAAAGGACTTGCAGATATAGTAAGTGATATGCATGATCTGGCAGCTATGGATCTGGGAGGCTTTAAACTTACAAAAGAAAATTTAAATCTTGTAGATATAGCACAACATGTAAAAAATGAATTTTTCCCTATATTAAAAGACAGGCAACTTCCTATAGAAATACATTCCGTTGACGTTTTAAATTATAAAGGTGATAAAAGACGAATAAGACAGGCTCTGAGAGAACTGGTTCAAAATTCGGTAAAATTCACCCCCGATAAAGGCAAAATAGATATAGTATTATCACAGGAAAACAACAGGACAATAATTTCCGTAAAAGATACCGGAATAGGTATTCCTCCTGACAGAATAGATACTATTTTTGAGAGATTCTATGAAGTTCAGGACTCTACACTCCATTCATCTTCTGACACTGCTTTTATGGGCGGAGGTCTGGGAGTAGGGCTCTCTCTGGTAAAAGAAATAGTGATTTCTCATGGAGGGACAGTATCTGTTACAAGTCAGAGCGGTAAAGGTTCTACATTTACTATGGAATTGCCATGTGAAGAAGTTTAGCTATATTCTGGATCTCAGTAATAATTAAGTTAAAATTATGATATCCATCAGAGGAGCCAGACAGCATAACCTGAAAGGAATAAATCTGGACATACCCGATTATTCCCTCACAGTCATAACAGGAGTAAGCGGTTCAGGGAAATCCAGTCTTGCTTTTGATACAATATATGCAGAAGGTCAGAGACGATATATTGAATCTTTTTCCTCCTATGCAAGACAGTTCCTTGAACAACTGGAAAAACCCGATGTAGATTCCATAGAAGGACTTTCTCCGTCCATATCTATCGATCAAAGGACAGGAGGAGTCAACGCCAGATCTACAGTCGGAACAGTTACGGAATGTTATGATTATTTGAGACTTCTTTTTGCAAGATGTGGTACCCCGTACTGTCCTTTCTGTAATATTATAATAGAACCTCAGTCTGTAGAAAAAATAGCAGATTCTATAACTTCTATAAAAGAAGGCACAAAGATACAACTTTTAGCTCCTTTAGTAAGAAGTAGAAAAGGAGAATACAGAGAACTGCTTCATGATCTTGGTTCAGAAGGTTTTTCCAAAGTAAGAATAAACGGTGAAATACATGATCTTTCAGAAGATATACACCTGGCAAGATATAAAGTCCATAACATAGAAGTAGTAGTAGACAGACTAAAAATAAAAAAAGACATGGGAGATCGTTTTATAAATTCCTTAAATCTTGCCATTGACAGAGGGAGCGGAACTATCATAGTAGATATAGAAGGAGAAAAAGAACTGCTCTTCAGCACGAAACTTGCCTGCCCGAACTGCAGTTATTCCCTTGATGAAATGGAACCTGTAATGTTTTCTTTTAACAGTCCCAGAGGCGCCTGTCCTGATTGTTCAGGACTTGGCATAAAAAAGAAAATTGATCTATCCCTTCTCATTCAGAATAAAGAACTGTGTATATCGGACGGTGCCATACCGGTTTTACAGATAAGAAATTCAGTTTTCATGACTTTACTTAAAAAAGTGGAAGCAATCTGTTCGATGACGGATTTCAATATAAATACACCGTTATCAAAAATAGATGACTCAATAATTAATCTAATCCTTTACGGCTCATCTGATAAATCTATAAATATGACCTATAGATTCGGTAAAAAAAAGGGAGTAATAGAATATAAAACTAAATTTGACGGTATCATAAATTATCTTGAAACAATTTATTCCGATAAACATTTTGAATCTATTCATGAATATATAGAAAACATTATGATTGATAGTCCATGCGAAACATGCAAAGGAATGAGGCTCAAAGCAGAAAGCCTTTCCGTAAAGCTCCGCAGTAAATCTATAGGAGAAGTCTCTAACATGAGTCTCAAAGATTTATATAAATTTCTTTCACATTTAACATTTAACAACGGTAAAGAGCCTGTGGGAAGAGTTATATTGAAAGAAATAAATACAAGGCTGGAATTTCTGCTGAGACTCGGTGTTTCCTATCTGTCTCTCGACAGAAGAGTATCAACCCTGGCAGGAGGGGAAGTGCAGAGAATAAGACTTGCCACACAGATAAGTTCCGGTCTTACAGGTGTCCTTTATATACTGGATGAACCAACAGTGGGACTCCATCAGAGAGATAATGAATATTTAATAAATATACTGGAAGAACTCAGAGACACAGGCAATACCATAATAGTAGTGGAACATGACGAAGCAATTATGAGAAAAGCCGATTACATCGTAGATCTCGGTCCCGGAGCAGGTGTCACAGGAGGGCATGTAGTTTATGAAGGTACTTCACATAATATAACAGAAACGGAATCCCTTACAGGCCGCTATCTATCAGGACAAATTTCCATACCATGTCCTGTGAGAAAGAGCTCTCATGGAGCAAAAACCATTACAGTAAAAGGTGCCTGTGCAAATAACCTGAAACATATAGATGTAACCTTTTATTGCGGATTATTTAACTGTGTAACAGGCGTTTCCGGTTCAGGGAAAAGCACTCTTGTAAATGATATACTATATCCTTCCATAGCCAGAATTCTATACAGAACAAAGGCAGAACCCGGCAGGCATGACTGCATAACAGGCACAGAACATATAGATAAAGTAGTAATGGTAGATCAGAGTCCTATAGGGAGGTCTCCCAGGTCCAATCCTGCCACCTATACCGATATATTCACTCATATAAGGGATGTTTTTGCTATGACACAGAAAGCAAGACTCAGGGGATATAAAAAAGGGCGGTTCAGTTTCAATGTAAAGGGAGGAAGATGTGAAAAATGTCAGGGTTCCGGACATATCAGCATAGAGATGAGTTTTCTGCCCGATCTATACATAACATGCGATGAATGCAGGGGAAAAAGATATAATTCGGAAACACTGGAGATTGAATATAAAGGGAAAAACATATTTCACGTACTTGAAATGACAGTAACGGAAGCCTTTGAGTTTTTTGATGGTTTCCCGAAAATACGCAGACTTCTGGAAACTCTGAGAAACGTCGGACTTGGTTATATACAACTGGGTCAACCTGCAACATTTCTTTCAGGAGGGGAAGCACAGAGGATAAAACTTTCTGCTGAACTTTCAAAGAAAAGTACGGGGAAAACCCTTTATATACTGGATGAACCTACGACAGGCCTTCATTTCCATGATACAGCACAGTTATTAAAGGTACTTAAGGAATTAAAAAATATGGGAAATACAATTATTGTAATAGAACATAATATGGATGTGATAAAATCGGCAGATTATATTATAGATCTGGGCCCTGAAGGCGGAGAGGACGGCGGGTATGTTGTTACAACAGGAACACCGGAAGAGATAGCAGGAGAGGGAAAATCTCATACAGGGAAATTTTTGAGCCAGATTCTCAGGAGGTGATTTTTATGAGGTGTAAATAATTGCAGCCACGCCAGAATGGATTTTAATAACTGTATGAACAGTGCCGGACTTATCTGGAGATCAGAACCTGTAAAGCAGCTAAAATGGGTAACGGCAGCTAAAATGGCAGGAGAAGAAGCTTTAAAGTTATCACAGGAGAAGGACATTTCTGTAAAATCAGTACCTCCTGTAATGGCAGATTGCTGCAGACATCTCACATTAATAATAGATGGTCAGGGTAGAGCTTCTATAAAAGATAAAGACGGTAATTTTATAATCACAGATAAACTCTGTCCCCCGTTGCCTGATGAAGTGGACAGATAATTTTTTGGCTCTTTCTATGGAAACACCATAGTTTTATATTTCCATGCCACAATTTATGCAGAACTGGCTGCCTTCAGGAACTGCTTTACCGCAGGACTGACATATTTTTTCTTCTGCCCGGGGCAATACAATCTGTTGTTCAGATGTCTTATCAATTTTTTCTTTATTCTTTGAAATATGCTGTACCATTCGATATAAAAAATCACTCATATAATTCATGGTAGATATTTTTACAACAGGCCAGCGTACTTTCCATTTTATCATATACGTATCGATTATAAATATATCTATTAAATGTTTGCTTTTAAGAAATTCTCTGCGGTATTCAGACGGAAGGACTTCTCCGATATTTACAGGAGCAATGCTTCTTATTATAAAATTATGATCAAAATCGGAATCACCTGTTTGAATATAAGAACCTCCGAAAAAATCACCAAACCTGTTGTGCCAGTCCTGTCTGTATATAGTTATTCCCAGACCTGAAGGAGAAGGAAATTCCAGATACATCTCATTAAAATGAGTATCCCTGCTTTTATGACCGATTTTGGTATAGTGAAGAGATAATTTCAGTTCCCTGAATTTACCCCATACGTCAATAACATGCTGCTCATTACTGAGGGTATAATATAGATTCATCATCTGAGCAAATGTTTTCCACTGGTTTGATATAAACCTTCTATAAAAAAAACTACCCAGGCCTGCGACAACTGCACCGACAATCAATAAAGGTATAATATAATCATCCATATAAAACCCTTCCTCACCGGATTATTAACACTGCTATCATCATCGCGTCACGACTATAACCAGTGAAAACCCTTATTATTATCTGGAAAGATATTTCCTCAATCTACCCATATAGGTCTTACCAGGGTCTGTTCTGCCATAGGCAGAAGGATAACAATCAGGGGAGCGGCTGTCACCGTAATCTGTATAATAATATCTGACAGCTTTATTACTGCTGTATTTTCCTTCTGATACTTCATAATGGCCCCAGATATTTTCAGAAGGGATATCAAAATAAGTCTTTAAAAATTTCACAAGTTTAAAACTTGCCTGGATTGTATTTTCAGTAAGATCATTTTCATTGTTTGCAACCATTTCTATGGATATGGCAACATGGTTAACTCCGTAGGCGCCGCGGCACCGTCTGTTACAGGGAAGTAATTGATAGATAGATCCGTCTCTGTCTATAATATAATGGACAGATAAATGACCGAAAACAGTCCCTACATCACCATCATCATAATAGGCACCGTCACGAAAAGTATAATAAGCAGATGAAAGGGTGCTTCCCCCTGTATAATGCATAACAATCGCTACAGGGGAAAGGACAAGGGATTTATCATGATAATGTCTCTGGAAATAATTGGTATATTCCTGAGTCCATTTATCATAAGGGAGAAGATATGTTTTTTTATCTATTTGAGGTCTTATTTTTTCTGCAGAAGAAGGATCGGCAAAAACATTATTTATGGTAAAAAGAAAAAAAATTACAAATAAACAGGATTTAAATATAAATTTCATAGGTTTTATCTTTCACAGATAGTAATAGGGTTTCACACAATCCTTGCGTTACCCGTTACGCGTTACCCCTTACGATAATTAATCGATCTTTACACCCTTTTTCTTTGCAATTGCAATCATTTCGTCTTCTGTAAGTTCAGCCAGCTTTTTACCTGCTTTGAGATAAAAATTTTCACCTATTTTAGCTTTATCAAGGCATGTATAGATTTTTTTTATATCCATCATTTTACTGGCTTCTATTAATTCTTCCATTGTTTTTCTTATAAAATCGCTCTGTTCCAGAATATTACTTAAAAATTCTTCCAGAACCCTGAGTTCGTCAGGGCTATAGGTAGATTCATATTTAAAATAATCGTCTTCTGCCCTGTCAAGTCTTTTGAGTAGATTTTTCACTGCAAGCTGTAATATTGAAGGGTCAATCTGACCGGCACACAGTTCTTCTCCCAGCCTTATTATCTGGCTCAAATGGGGAGAATAAGGCTTCAGGGGTTGCAGATTAATCTTACAGTCAGGACATTCTATCTGAGTACTGGGATAAGATTTTTCACATAACAAACAATTCATAGATGTATCCTTCAATCTATATCGTCAAAATTTGCCAGGGAATCATAATGTAATTTTTCTGCTTTTTTAAGCATCTTTATACCTTCTGTAATATGAAAGGAATCTGAATCTTCAAAATATATATCCAGTTCATCAAGAGCATCAAAAAGAAGGAGTGTTGCTTCCTGATACTGTTCAAACATATCGCTGCACTCCTGTGGAACATGCTTTTTTAGCTCATTCTGTTTTTCTTCCAGTCCGTCAAACAATTGAAAGAGCTGAGAAACCATACTTTCCAGAACTTCCACACCTTCATCGCCGTTGAGGACACCTTCAGTAACCCTTATAAGCTGGCTCACATGAGATTTATGCTGAGGCATAGGAGATATATCTATCTGACAGACAGGACACCTAAGTGTCGTTGAAGGTCTTTCTTCTCCACAGTTCAGGCAGAGCATGTTCTTTTACCTCTTTACAAATTAAAATTTCTCCTGACAGAGTATTTTCATATTCTATAAAATCACAAAAATTCCTTCTTATTTCACTTATTTCGGGCCTCCCACTTTCAATGCTTTTTATACACAGTTTTCCTGTAGAACAGGACAAATTTCCGCAGTAATGAGAGGAAATCCGGGGGAAATGAAACATTTCCGATTTATTACTTTTAACCCTGAATATAATAAATAATGCCAGTGCCAGAATAATAACAATAACTGCTATTGCTATATATATGAATTGACTTGTTGAATAAGTCTTTTGATCGGTATATAAGATATCATCATTCTCTTCTTCTTTAAAAACAAGACCTTTTATAAAATTCCCTACATTTTCCTTTGTATCCAGTCCGGCAGTTTTCCTGTCATTTTCCGACGGTACTGTAAATGACAGAGGTAGTTCCAGAGGCGTTGCATCGGGGGAAAAAATTTCTCTTATCCTTATAACTGTTTTATAATCACCCGGTTCCATAATCTTAGGATTTATCTTAAAATTTATATATAAATGGCTTTTAACGCCTTCTATTTCATATGAAAGCCAGTAAGAATCGTCAGGGTTTATTTCTACCTCTACAGAAGGGGCTTCTTCTGAATTATCAGTATTTTTCACTTCTATCTTTACAGATTTAATCTTCTTTGGCAATATGGAGTCAAGAGAAAGTATCTGAGGGTTAAGTTCTATAGGAGCACTGTTCTCCTCTATTTGAGCCAGTATATTAATCTGCCTGGCCTGTTCCAGAAGGTCATTTGAATTTACAAGAAGAGTTATTTTCTGTCTTCCTGATTTTATGTCCTCCGGTCTGGCACTGACAGTAATCTCTCTTATCTCTCCTTTATCAAGGACTGCACTGGCAGGATCTGTAGAAATCCAGTCCTCACCGGCAGAAAAATTTACATGTAAACTCTGGTGACCGCAATTTTTTATAGCAAACTTCAAATGTTTCACAGTACCATTGTATATAATTCCAAAGTCAAGAACACTCTGTCTGTTAAGAATCTGAAGCTGCGGTTTTACCGGTAATACAAGTTCTCCTTTAATTTCGTCATTCACTGTTTTAACGGCAATCAGGCCTGTTAAGCCTGAATTGTTCCCTTTCTAACTAAAATTACTCCGATTATTCACCGGAAAGAGCCCTCTTCCAGGATATTTTAGAACTCTTTATATCTAGTTTTAAACTTCCAATACCATTTTCATCCAGATCTATATTAACAATTATATAATCATCTTCCTCTTTAAACGGAGTCAGCCCCGACATTTCAACAGGTATTATAAGCTGATTTTTATTCACCGTTTTTGCATTACCCTGATAGATATTTAAGTCAAAAGCATTGGCACCGGGTTTATTAATCTGATATACTTTTTTATCCGTACATGGAAGTCTCTTGCCTTTTATTATAATATCATCGAAAAACCCTCCTGCCAGTTCAATGCCTATGGAATAAGGATTTATGGGATTAAGTCCGAACATTCCTGTTTTACCTTTTAACATAGCTGCATAAATGGCAGCTCCCTGAGATACAAGATAATCATTATTTAAGTATAATATCTTCTCCGAATGATGGGCCATTAACTTCTCTATAAGTTCTTTTATGACAGGTGTTCTGGTACTTCTTCCATTTACAAGAACTTTATCTATTTTTTCCGGAGACATATCCACTTCATCCAGAGTTTTATAAAGATAATCATTTATACTGCTCAATATACTTCCGATCCATTCATTGAATTCAGCTCTGGTAACATCTTGAGACATATTCTGTCCCGGAATTAACTGTATATT
>JBEHWP010000036.1:0-16948 GCA_040217665.1 Vulcanimicrobiota bacterium | reverse complement strand
ATTACCTGTACCTGCACCTATTTCAAATACATGATCTGTCTCTATTATATCCGATGCCTGAACAAGTGTTTCCAGACTCAGACTATCTATTAAAAAATGCTGTCCCTTACTATTTTTTTTAGGAACAACACCTATCCGTTTCAATTCTTTCAGTGTATTGGCGCGAATATTTCCACTCATATGATCTCCTTATAAAACGTGATGCGTAATGCGTAATGTGTGATGCGTGTATAATCATGACGCGTAACGGGTGATGCGCGTGTAGAATTCCCCTGGTTACTACCATTCACGACTCACGACTCACTACTTGAGTAAATAAACCTTTACAGTTCTTCTTCCGTAATTAATGGCATCTTCATAGGTATCAAAACATAAATCTATCCTGTTTCCCGTTATGGCTGTACCTTTATCTGCAGCAATAGCATAACCATAACCTTCTACATAAAGATGAGAACCTAAAGGTATTACATAGGGGTCAACTGCCACAACTCCATATCTGGCAGGAAGTCCTGTAGCAGTATAGCCACTGGCACAGGGACCACAGCTTTTTGCACTGGGTTCATAAGCGGTTGCCTCCATAGTAATACAGGAACCGGATTTTACGGAACCATGAGATGCCAGTTCCACTGGAGGAGGAGATGGAGGAATATAAGAAGGTTCTACCTTTGTACCTACAAGAACTATTTTATTAACCGGTTCACAGATTAATTCTTTCTTTATTACATTTTCACTGCTTATTTCATGATTTTTATAATAAATCTTCCTGGTTTTCTTTATTATACCGACCTGACCTTTCTGGGCAACTACTTCATCACCTTCCGGTATTGCGGGATCATCTCTGTAAATTATCCTGTAAGGGATTACTTCTCTTTCCGCATATACTCTATGCTTTACTTTAGTTACTTTTATTTTCATACCGTCTGCAAGAGGAGTCTGAGGAACAGGGAAAACCCTGTCTTCTGAATTTAATGCCACACCTGAATCAGACAGTAGCTGATAAATATATCTTTTAGTGGATTTTATAGTTTTTGGCTGTTTATTTGCTACAGTAATGGTAATCTTTTTAGCCATCCTGATACATATATAATTATAACCTTCATCTTTGAGTTTAGTAGCAGGAGATGGTTTAACTATATCTTCTTTTGCCAGTTTTATACTTAATTCATGAAGAAATTCTCTTACATTATTTTTACATGTAACAGTTTTTATTGCTCTGCCATCTACTACGAGAAAAACAGACTTACCTTTGAGGATTTTTATAAAAGTATCTTTTTGAAGAGAACTTTCAAGAGGAGGATGTACAAAATCTTCCTCTTTTATGGATATACCTGCCTCTTTAATGGCTTCTTTTACAGTCGTCCTGTTAGTCAAAAGAGACAAAACCGCATCTCCGTGTAATATAGTAACTTTTTTATCCTTCTTGAAGAAAAAGAAAAAAACTACTCCCGTACATATTACAACTAAAGAGAATACGATAAGGTGAACTTTCATTTTAAGCATCTTCACATGTCCGCCTTATAGCAAAATATATTAAAAATTTTTATAAACTAAAACTGTACATCACCAGATTCTAATTATATCTTTTATTATTATAAAAAATTATCAGCAAGGGGTTTTATTTTAAATTTTAAATTACTTATTTTCCGTAATTTTCATCAAAACAGTCGATAAAAAACAGATGTGGAGATTTTTAATTATAGAAGATAAATTTAATTTTGTCAAGTTTAAGACTGATAGAGCCATGTATTACAAAAAAATAATCTAAAATAAAAAGGTTTGGAAGGAATTTTTCATAATATGATGAAATTGTTATATGATTATTTGTGTTAATTCAGGAAGGTGCTGGATAAAATGAATTGTCCTAAATGTGGAAAAGATAATGCTGAAAATAGTAAATTCTGCAGAAGCTGTGGAAATTCCCTGATCTCTGAAGTTCCGGAAGGAGATACAAAATATCTTTATCATAAAAGATATAAGGTCATAAAACCGCTTCGTATAGGAGGCATGTCCACAATATATCTGGCAGAAGATCTGAATTTTGACGGGCTTGTATGTGTTATAAAAGAGATGAGTGATGTCTTTAAGGATCCCGAAGAAAGAGAATATGCCATACAGAAATTCAAAGAAGAAGCTTTCATACTTGCCAAACTCAGACATCCTAATATACCTGTCGTCAGTAATCACTTTATTGAAGAAGGTAAATATAATATTGTTATGGATTATATAGATGGCATAAATCTGGAAGATTTACTTATGGATTCTGTAGTGAAAGGACTTGCAGAAGAAGATGTTATAGAATGGGCCATTCAGATATGTGAAATCCTGGAATATTTGCATGCCCAGACACCTCCTATTATACACAGAGATATAAAACCAAGTAATTTCATAAAAAGAGAAGACGGCAAAATAATAATAATAGATTTCGGTATAGCAAGAATATTTGAACCTAAAAAAATGGGAACTCTGATAGGAACACCGGGCTATATATCGCCTGAACAATATGCAGGTCAGATAGATATCAGAAGTGATATCTTTGCTCTCGGTGCAACAATTCATCAATTGCTTACGGGGAAAGATCCCGGTCAGGGAGTGCCCTTTGATTTTCCCCCGGTCTGTTCTATGAGACCGGATGTATCAAAGGGTATAGAAGAAATTGTTAACAAATCCCTCCAGCAGGAAATGGACAAAAGATACAGGAATACAACAGAAATGAAACAGGCTCTTATAAGATTAAAAGAACCTGTAATGGAGCCAAAATCTGCTCCTCCGCCGGTATTGGCAGACACACCCGGTATATCAGGTTTGATACCGGAAACAACACCTGCCAGAATATCAGGTGAATCAGACAAGAGAGCAGCTTTAAAAATACAGCCTGAGAAACAGGGGATTATTCCGCAGCCTCAACCTCTTCCTATCCCTGTAAAAAAAGCTCCTGTTATTGCTGAAGTTCCACCTGATATTCCAATACCGGACAAAGAAGAAACATATGAGTCGCCTTCAGAAATAGCAGAAAGTCCTGTCAGTTATTTAAGAGCAATTCAACTGCAGTCTTTTCATGGAAAAGATGCTATAAAAAAAGTGCTGTCTGCCTTTGTCGGAATAGATATTGGAAGTGAGAGAATAAAAATACTCTATCTGGATATAGATGAAAATTATTTTGTTTATCCTGCAGGTATAGCAGTTGCTGAAATCCCTCCGAATACAGTTCAGGACGGCGTTATTACAGATCCGAAAACAGTGGGTCTGTTCATAAAACAGATACTGGCAGGACAAAAAATAAAGGCCAGACGGGCTGTAGTTTCTATACCACAGAAATCTGTTAAAGGTTCCAGCTTTTTCCTCCCTGAAATGGCTCATCCCAAAATGGTGGCTTCCATTGTAGAAGAAGCAAAAAATCATTTTCCTTTTTCTCTTGACAGAGCCCAGCTTAATTACGAGATACTTGAATTTTTCTTCCCTGATCAAATAGGGAAGCTGAAAATTTTAGTATGGGCAGTTCCTGAAGATGTCCTGATGCCTGTATATAAAACAATGCAGTATGCAGAATTACAGTTAACAGATACTATGATCGAATCATTTGCAATTAAAAATGCACTGGAACTCATATTGAGAGATACTCATAAACAGAATAATGTTGCAGTTGTAAGCATGGGTGCAAGCAGTTCAAGTATTCATATTATTCGAAATTCACAGGTATGGCACAGTAAAACCTTTTTCCCCGGAGGAACAGAACTGACAAATGCCATAGCAGATAGAATAAATGTTAATAAAAAACAGGCAGAGAATTTAAAGATTACAAAAGCCAATATGGATATATCCAAAGCATCCCATATAGATTATGTACTGTTTAAAACCATAGAACCTCTGGTCAGTAAAGTGGTAGACGAACTTATATCATCACTTGATGAATATGAATCTACTTATGAAGTCAATATTCCTATAGCAGTATTATTATGCGGCGGAACTGCACTGCTTAAAAACGTAGACAGATATATAGAAAAAAGTCTTTCTCTGAGATCATATCTGTTTCAATTACCTGTAAGCAAAAAAGTAAGTATCAACAGCGGGTTAATAGAAGAATTAGGTTCCAGTTTTATGGTACCATTGGGGCTTGCTATAAGCCCGTTTCTTAAAGGTATAGATCCGGCTGAACTGACTAAAGAGCCTTTACCTGAAACTGCTTTTGAAGAAGAACAGGAAGAAGAAGAAGATACCAGAAAAGAAAAAAAAGGATTCTGGTCATGGTTTAAATAAAATCGTGAGACGTGATGGGTAATTTCACCCGCTACTCAACAATAGATAGAAAGCAATATACAATGTACTGTAAATCATGCGGACAGATAATAGATGATACAGGTTCCTTCTGTAAATACTGCGGGACAAAGTCGGAGCATACAGCAGAAAAAATATTACCTTTAAATACTCAATGGCAGACAGAAATAGAAAAGAAAGAAGATTTTATTATTTCCTGCTCCGGAATAGAATCAAAAGATGAATATAAAGAAGATGATTCTGATGAAAAAGAAGAACATATACAAAAATTACTGGGATTCGAATATAAGTCTTACAAAGGTAGTGAAGATATAGAAATTTCTCCTTTTTCAAGACACATCCCTGTTGAACTTCCTGACCATATACTTAAAGGTACTATTGGAATAGATATCGACACATCTTCTATTAAATTACTGCAACTGGCAAGGGATCCGAAAAAATGTATATACCCTTCATTATATATGTTGGAAACTCCTCCCCGAGGATCGTTTAAAGGAAATAATTTCTATAATCCTGCATCTGTAGCTAAATCTATAAAGAAATTTATAGTGGATACAAACACGAACACGGAAAATATATATTTTTCCGTACCACCATATGAGTCTATTACAAGAACTCTTATTGTACCTGTAAAAGATAGTAAAAAACTATCTTCTATAATAAAAGAAGACCTGCCATCTTACCTGTCTTTTCCTTACAGCAAAGCAAATTTAGATGTAGAACTTCTGTGCCGCTCTATACCGGGCGATGAAGGTTATATGAAAATTTTAGTTAAAGCTATGAATAAAGATTTTATAAGTAAACTTGAAACTATCGGTAAGAGCCTTGGAGCAAAATTTAAGATAATCTCTGCTCATAGAGCTATGTACAGAACATTACAGTTGAGCGGGACAGAGAGAAACAATACTGCAATTGTCAATATAACCGGCAGTCATACAACTATTACAATTATCAGAGACGGAATGATTGAACAGACAGGGTCTTTTAAAAGAGGTTTTCAGGATTTTGTGACAGCTCTTGCTACAGGCCTGGAAATTTCGCTGAATAAAGCACGGGAATTAATCGGATATGCAGAACTGGATATAACCAGAGCAGATGAAAAAAATATGAAATTATTCCATATTATAATTCCATCTATAAGAGACTGGATTACAGATCTTATAAAACTGTTCAATTCATTCGGAAGTAATTACAAACTGAATAAAAATAATTATTCCTCATTAATCCTCTGCGGGGAAGGTGCAACTATTAAATGCTTCAATACCTTTACAGGTAATCAAGTTGGTATTAAATGTCATAATTTTATAATGCCTGAAGGTGAAAGGAATAACGATTTTCCGGAAGCATATGCCCCTCATTTTATGGCATGTCTTGGTCTCTGTGTAGATAATTCTTATGATGATGACACCAGAGGAGAAAAAATAGAAATAAAAAACAGTTTCCTCTCATCTTTATTCGGGAATTGATAAAAGTGCTTGCCAGTATAGTTATAAAATTAATGCCAAAAACTTCAAAGATTATACTCCCATGTGCCGGCGGAAGAGAACTCAGGTCGTTTTTCTACAATCTTCTTTCCAGTAAAAATCCTGACCTGTCAGACAGAATTCACAGTATGGCAGGGCCAAAACCTTTTACTTTATCCCTTCTAAACGGTAAAAAGAAAATCCTGAAAGATCGTATGGTATTGGATGAAAAAAATCTTTACTGGTTCCGCATAACAGTCCTTGCAGAAGAAATTTTCAATATCCTGACTGCCGGCCTTTTCGGCATGGCTGCTTCGGAAGAAACAGTAAAATTTTATGATAAAGAAATGATTATAAAAGAAATATGTCTTTCTTCTGATGAACACCCGATGGCAAATATTGCTGAATATAAAGACTTGATGACTGACGAAAAGAAAAAGATTTTCTCACTTTCTTTCAAATCTCCCACTGCTTTTGTCTATGGAAATGGTATTATGCCGTTACCACTGCCTTACAGCATGTTTAGAAGTTATCTAATTAAATGGAATGCTTTCTGCCCGGAGGAATATAAGATAGATGAAAGTATTGTTAAAGTCATAGAAAAATCCGTTTTCCCTTCCAGTTATAATCTTTCTACAAAACTTCTGGATATGAAAAATTTTAAGATGATAGGTTTTACAGGAGATTGTTCCTTTGAAATAATTGAAAAAATTTCTCCTGAATATATGAAGAATATACTTACACTGGCGAAATTTTCTTTTTACGGAGGCACAGGGGCAAAGACTACAATAGGGATGGGACAGACTGTGCCGGTGGTGTAAAAAAACACTTGTAAATCTTCACTCAATAAAGTATAATAAATGTATAAAAAGTTAAAAAAGGGGGAGATTATAATGTTTAAAGGTAAAATTATTATATTTCCCTTAATATTTATCCTGCTTATATCAATATCCATGGTAGAAGCAAAAATACCTTCCGACATGATAAATCTCAGAGGTGCAGATATCCTTCCGTCACAGAATGTAAATATATCTCTCAATGGCCGTAAAATGCACATAAATTTGGTAAAACACGAAGGTATAATCTACAGTCAAATTGACAATTTTATCGATCTCTTTGGCTGTTCCTGCAGTTATGATGAAAGCCGGCAGGTTATAAAGGTAAACGATGCCGAAATCCCAATCTATTGCACGGGGTATGGTTCCGAAAACGGGAAAACTATTGTATATTTACCTGTCCTTCAGACTCTTAATCTACTGAATATAAGATATATCTACAATGATCTTTACGATAAAGAAAGACTTTCCATAAGAACAGATGAATTCATAGATTACAGAGGTATTTCTAACTACCAGAATGTCATAGCCTACGGCGGAGGTTATGGAGGGTACGGAGGCTATGGAGGGTACGGTGGCGGCGGTTACGGTGCTGTAACATCTGTGCCTGATCTTGCAGCTATAAATAATTATGATACGAGAGTACTCGGTCTCGGACTGAGACCCATGTATTTCAATACAGGATGGTGCGGAGGACGTATATATGGCTCCTGCGGCTCCTCCATATACGGAGGAAGCGGTATTTATTCCTCCGGTGGTTACGGATGGTAAATTTATAAAAAATGAGCAGTGACGATAATGTCTTATAGTCACTGCTCATTTTAAGTAAAAATATCTATTTCTTCACCAGCACAACAAAAATCTTCTTCTCATTTACATCCAGTTCTGTCCCCTCTTTTATCCCTTCGCATTCTTTCAATTCCACACAGAGGGTTTCAGTTCTGATATAATCGGAGAAAGCATTAATAGTATTCTTAAGTCCTTCGTCAGCCTTAAAAGAAATCTCTATTCTGTCATCTACTTCAAAATTCATTTCCTTTCGAAGGTTCTGAATTTTCCTTACAAATTCTCTTGCTTCCCCTTCTCTGATGAGTTCTTCCGTAAGGGTTGTATCTATGGCAACACAGACATCTCCCTCTTCTGCCATAGAGAGGTTTTCTCTGGGTTTTCTTACAAGTTCTATATCTTCTTTTTCCATATTTACAGCAGAACCATCGGAAAGAGTCAGAGTAAAAGTATCATGGCCCATGATCTTCTCTTTAATTTCCTCTGAAGAGAGTTTCTCAAGAGCTTCTTTAATCTTCGGTACATCTTTTCTGTATTTTTTTCCGACAACTTTAAAATCAGGTTTTACTTCATAAGAGAAAAGACCTTCCGAGTCAGATGCCCATGTTACTTCTTTTATATTTAACTCTTCGGTAATCTGCTCTACCAGCGTGGAAAGTCCTTCTGTAGCAGAACCATCTTTTATGATAACTTTAAGTTCTCTCAGAGGCTGCCTTACTTTAAGAGATGCCTGATTTCTTGCATAACGGCCGAGACTTACTACCTGCTGAATGATTCTCATATTCTCTATGAGTTTCTCATCAATAAGCTTTTCATCTGCCTCAGGGTAAGTTGTAAGATGAATACTCTCAGGTGCAGAAGGAATGGCATTTCTTACGAGATTTTGATATATATGTTCCGTAAGGAAAGGCAGTGGCGGTGCAAGTAATCTTATGATTGTAGTGAGAACCTCATAAAGGGTGAAATAAGCAGCATTTTTATCTTTATCATTTTCACTCTTCCAGAATCTCTTTCTTGAACGTCTTATATACCAGTTTGATAAGTCATCAATCAGTTCGTCAACAAGTTTCATAAGATAGAGCACATTATATTTATCCAGATTTTCCCTGCCCTTCTGTATGACAAAATTCAATTTCCCTATCATCCATCTGTCCAGGAGAGATCTTTCTGCTACAGGCAAAGGTGTCTGGTCGGGATTAAAATTATCCAGTTCTGCATAGGTAATAAAGAAACTGTATGAATTCCAGAGAGTGAGCAATTTTCTTTTGACTTCCTCGCCGAAGCCATAACCAAAGTTCAAATTATTAAAGGGATTATGAGAGGCAAAGATATAGCGCATAACATCTGCACCCATTATTTCTGCCGCTTCGTCAAACCATATGGCATTTCCCTGGCTCTTATGCATGTCCTGCCCGTGTTCATCTTTCACAAGGGCATGACCGAGAATGGTACGGAAAGGTTCACGATTTTCCATAACAGTGCTCATGGCAAGAAGTGAATAAAACCAGTTTCTGAACTGTCCGGGGAAACATTCTGTAATGAACTCTGCAGGGAACCATTTTTCCCAGTAAGCTCTGTCTGTATCATAATGCATGGTAGAATATGGCACTATTCCTGCATCAAGCCACGGGTTTCCCACATCTTTTATACGGGATATGAGAGATCCGCATTTTTCACATTTTATTTTTATTGCATCTACCCATGGTCTGTGAGGGCTGTTTCCTTCAAATTCACTCCATCCTTCTACGGCCTTTTCTTTCAGTTCGTCATAACCGCCTATAACTTCAAAATGACCGCAATTACAGAAAAATATGGGAAGTGCAAGCCCCCAGTAACGCTTTTTGGATATACACCAGTCATGCATATTTTTCAGCCAGTCCAGTTCCTGGTTAAGGCCGAATTCCGGAAGCCATGTAATCTTTTTTGTTACATCCATTATTTTATAGCGTAATTCATCCATACGGATAAACCATTCGTCTACAAGGCGGAACACAAGTTCTTCACTGCATCTCCAGCATACGGGATAACGATGGGTATAGTCTTCGAGTTTATATAAAATTCCCTTCTGTTTTAAATTTTCAAATACAAAGGGCGCTGCTTCTGCTGCTCCTTTACCTGTAAGGAAATCAAAACCGTCTACAAAAAGGCCGCACTCGTCAAGAGGTGCTATAACGGAAAGAGAAAATTCTTTTCTCAGAGAAAAATCTTCTTTACCGCAGCCGGGAGCAATGTGAACTATACCTGTCCCTTCTTTTTCCGTTATTTCATCCCAGGTTATAACCTTATGAACAACACCTTTCTGTGCAGGTAATTCATCAAAAGGACCTTTATATTTTAAGCCAAGCAGTTCTTTACCTTTAAAACGTTCTACTATTTCATAAGAACCGACGAGTTCTCCCACTTTACTTTCTATAAGATATAAATATTCATCACCCTGTTTTACTTTTACATAATCAAGGGAAGAATGGACTGCTGCTGCGGTATTTGAGCTTAAAGTCCAGGGAGTCGTTGTCCATACGAGAAGCGATTCATGAGCTTTTTCCAGCAGGGGAAATTTCAAAAATACGCTCTTATGGGTCAGTTCTTTGTATCCTTCCGTTACGATTTCATGTTCCGACAGGGCAGTTCCGCACCGGGGGCACCAGGGCATAACGTCTGTTCCCCTGTAAACCCATCCGTGATTATGACACTTCTTTAGAAAATGCCATATAGTATAATTATTTTCATCGGTCATGGTGTAATAGGAATTATTCCAGTCCATCCAGTAACCGAGTCTGATTGACTGTTCGGTCTGTTTCTGAGAGTATTTTCTTACTCTTTCCTTGCATTTCTCGACAAATTTACCGAGTCCGTAGTTTTCTATATCTCTTTTGGATTTAAAGCCGAGTTCTTTTTCTACTTCTACTTCCACCCACAGACCCTGGCAGTCGAAACCATTCTGATATCTTTGCTGATAGCCCTGCATGGCTTTATATCGCTGGTATATATCTTTATAAGTTCTACCCCAGGCATGATGGACCCCCATGGGGTTATTGGCAGTTATCGGGCCGTCAAGAAATGAAAAACGTTTCTTTTCATCGGAATTTTTCTTTCTGAGTTTATCAAAAATTTTCTCTTTTTCCCAGAAATCAAGAATTTTGTGCTCCATAGACACAAAATCAAGGTCTCCTGCTTTATCAAACATGTGATTTCCCCTCTCGATTCGTGAAGCGTGAATCGTGAAACGTGAGATTTATTATTACGTCTCACGTTTCACGTTTCACGTTCTATAATTCGTTAATTATAAAATCTAAAGTAATTATTGTCAACAAAAAACTAAAGAATTGAATTTAATTAATAGTTTCTTTCCTCGCGTCACGCGTCACGCGTTACGCATTACGATCTAAAGAGGCATAGAAAAATAAAATTTGCTGCCCTTTCCAGGTGAACTGCTCACCCAGATTTTTCCTCCATGAGATTTTACTGCCATTTTACAGAAGGTAAGTCCGAGTCCTCTTGAACTGCTCATAGATTTCTGTTTTTCATCGGCCTGGAAAAATTTATCAAAAATTTTCTGCTGATATTCTTCAGGTATACCTATACCTTTATCTTCAATACAGAATACAATTTCTGTCTTCTCTTCATTTAAACAGGTCATTATCTTAATATTTTTATTTCTCGGTGAATGACTTATAGCATTACTAACAAGATTTGCAATGACTCTGTAAAGCAGGTCTCTGTCTGCCATAAAGCCAGGTGCAGTTTCTAAAAGAGTTATTATCTTTTTGTTATCCACATCAAGTAATGGCTTAAATTCATCAGAAATCTTTGCAATAATTTCACCGATATTTATTTCTGTTTTCTGAAGTCTGAGTTCCTTTTCTTCCATTTTACCTATATCAAGTAAATTAAGTATCATTCTCATAAGATTTTTACAGCTTACGGAAATCATATTAAGAGCCATCAATTGTTCTTCATTATAGGCTTCCTCTTCAAGGAACAGTAAATCCACATATCCTGTTATCCCCGTGAGAGGATTTTTCAGGTCATGAACTATCATCTGAGTCAGGCTATTTTTCATTTCTTCAAGTTCTCTGAGCCTTGTATTTTTCTCTTCCAGTTCCAGAACCTGATTTTTTACCAGACTGTACAGTCTGGCATTTTTAAGTGCCACTCCTATCTGGTCACCTATGGCATCAAGCAATTTCATATCATCATCAGAGAAAGCATCAGGTCTACTGCTGCCTATACTCATTATTCCCACAACTTCTCTTTCTGATTTCAAAGGAACATTAACTATAGATAATAAACTGCCTTTCAAAACAAGGGCATCTGTAAGAGGAGACGAAGAACCTTCATGAGCTTTTACTGTTCTGCCGAGTATATAAGCCCTGCCATGACTTCCTGTTTCAAGTCTCGGTGAGGTCTGTTTTATTTCTTCTATCAATACAGGTGATACACCCTTGAATGCCATAGGAACAAGTTTGTTACTTTCCCTGTCTATTAACATCATTACCCCTGCATCTGCCCTTGTCACCAGCAACGCTTTATCAAGAGTATTGTTCATAATCGACTCAAGTTCCAGTGACTGATTTACCGCTTTGGTAATAGCATTTATAAGGGAAAGTTTCTCCGTATTGAGCTTGCTTTCTTCATGACTTCTGGTTTTAATCTGATTTATAATAACAGCCATATTCTCTACGTTTTTTGACAGTTTCAAACCATATTGACTTGTCATCAAATCTCTGGCAATCTGTCTTGTTTCTTCCAGAAGTTTACTGAAATGGTCAAAATAAATATCTTTCTTCTGACCTTTTAATTCTTCTTCTTTATAGGATTGCTTTATAGCTTCAAGATTAAAACCGCATTTACTGCAAAATTTTGCCGTATATCTGGTCGTATTGTCACAGGTAGGGCATACAATATATTTTTCAAAATAAGATTTTTCTATTTCCCGTGTTTCTTTAGGCATATCAGGTTTTATCCTTTTTGTTTTAGTCTGTTGAAATCTGGTACCGCAGATTTTACAAAATCTGGCACCGGTTCTGTTATAATTATTGCAAATATTGCAGACAAATAAGTCCTCTTTGTTACTCAGTTCTTCCTGTATATCTCCTTTCTCCTGTGGAGTCATTCATATCTCTCCTATTGTTACGCGTAACGCGAGGATTATCCTCGACATACGTTAATATTCATATAAAATACAAATTCTCACAGAATTATAAATATATAACCACACCTATGGATAGGATACCCATCACGCGTTACGCATTACGCGTCACGATCCTCACTTAACACATCTAAACCCTGATTGGCTGTTATAACTGGCCGGCTTTTCCTTTGTTCTTGTAGCACACCAGAAACAATATAGATCCTGAAGCATCCATGAACCTCCACATAAAATTTTAAAAGTACCTGAAAGGGGGCCTTTAGGATTTATCTGAAATCCTTCAGGTTTATAGTACCAGTCAGAACACCACTCCCATACATTACCGGCCATATCCATTACACCGTAAAAAGATAAGCCTTCAGGGAAAGAGCCAGCAGGTAAAGTTCCTCTTCCCTGTTCCAGAACCATCATTCTCCCGGTAATACCGTCTCTATCCATTCTCAGGTTATTACATTTATTCCTGTCCCATTCCTGTCCCCACGGATAAGTTCTAAAATCAGTACCTCTTGCAGCTTTTTCCCATTCCGCCTGTGTGGGAAGTCTTTTGCCTTTCCATACAGCATAAGCGCTGGCATCATTCCATGTCACATTTACAACAGGGTAATTTCTATAAAAAGCACTGTAGTATTTCTTCCACTGACCTTCACTTATGTATCCGGTTTTATTAACAAACTCCTCATACTGTCCATAGGTGACCGGATATTTATCTATATAATAATCATCGAGACGAACCCTGTACACAGGCATTACCTGCCATTTAGAGCCGAGAAATCCTATCTGTTCTTTACTTCCCAGTACAACCTCCCCTGAAGGTATAAGAACCATATCATCTGAAGTTACGGAATCCTGTATCGTGTTTTTAATTTCTACAACAGGAACTTTTTTTTCCTGTGTTATAATTGAAGGAGTAGTTTTGTTTCCCTGACCTGTATCTGAAGGAGACACAGACGGAATATTGTTATAAATCAGTGCCAGTTTCATTTCTTCCGCACAGGAAAATCTATCTTTCACATCAAGAGAAAGAGCTTTCATAATAACATTTTCAAAATTCCTGGACAGAGATGGAGAAAAATTTCTTACAGGCTCAAAGGCAAATGGTACAAGAGGAGGCATACCGGTACTTAAATGGTGAAAAGTTGCTCCGAGAGCATAAATATCACTCCCAGGTTCTATCTGTCCTTTATACTGTTCAGGTGGAGCATAGCCCTGTGTGCCTATAACAGTATGACTTGCATCAGTTTCTGACGCCATAGTTCTTGCTATTCCGAAATCAACAAGTAAAACCTTTCCGTCAGAATGGCGTAACATTATATTACCCGGTTTTAAATCTCTATATATAACAGGAGGTTTCTGAGAGTGGAGATATGATAAAACATCAAGGATCTGGCATGCCCAGTCTATAAGCTTCACTTCAGGCAACCCCGGATTGCCCTGATTTTCAAGGACTGTTTCAAGATCCTCTCCTTCAATGAAATCCATTACCAGATAATAAACTCCATGGTCTACAAAATAATCGACGACCCTGGGCATATTGGTATGATGAAGCTTACGAAGCATTTTAGCTTCTTCTTCAAAACGTTTTCTTATATATTCCTGTTCCTGTTGAGAAGAAAATTTCGGAGACATTTCTTTAAGAGCACATTTATCCCCGAAGTGTTCATCAATTGCTTCATAGACAGAACCCATTCCTCCTGACTTTACAGGTTTAACAACCTTATATCTGCCTGCAAGGATAGTTTCATTTTTAAGAATACCTAATCCTTCTGTCAGGTTAGTTCCACAACGGGAACAAAATTTTGATGTATCTCTATTTTCCGTACTGCATTTCTGACATTTTTTAGCCATAAAAACACCTTAAATAATGAAAAGTGAGATACAAGAGGTGAGTTATAATATATTCTCACTTCTCACTTCTCACTTCTCATATTTCCATCATCTTTTCTTCTTTTTTTTCTTTTTCTTTTTTTTACTTTTCCTGTCATCTTCTTTTTTCAATGCCGGTTTAACCTCTGCTATTTTGTCCTGACTTATCTCTTCTGAAGGTTTTACTTCTTCATATTCTCCGTCTGGTTCTGATATGTCTTCTTCTACATACTCTTCCGCATCTTCTTCGAGATCAAATTCCACACCGCAATTCTGACAGAAAGCCATATCAAGCCTGTTCAAAGTCTGGCAGTTCGGACACAGGTTAAATATTTCATCTTCCTCTTCTTTTTCCGGTAATTTTTTAATAATAGATATATTACAGGTCATATCTTCCGCAGTACTTATAAGTTCTGTTATTCTAAAAGGTTTTGTAGAGAGTAAATTTTCTTCTTCTTCCTGTAAAAATAACTGTACAATTTCATTGATTATATCCTGGATGAGCTCTTCTTTTGTCATAAATTCTGCACCACAGCTTCTGCAGAATCTACTTTTAGTTCTATTAAAAATATTACAGTTGCTGCATATACTCAAATTTTCCTTTTCCGGCTCATTTTCAAGCTTTAATAACTCTTTTTCTTTTTCTTTTCTTGTACTTATTATATTGTATAAAACAGGGAAATTAACTTTATCTACTCTGTCAATTAAGAGACTCCTTAATTTATCCTTTTCATAAGGAATCTTCCAATCTTCTTTTGCTTCTCCTATCTTATCAAGTAACTCATCATATAAATGAATAAATCCTGGCTCCTGTATAATAGCTTTTCTGATATGTTTGAGAGCTTTCTGAAATTCACCGTTTTTTGTATAGATACGGCCGAGATTACTGTAGGCTTCCGCACATTCTTCGTCTATACTCAGAGCAAGATTATAATACTTTATGGCACAGTCAAACATTTCCCTGGATTGATAAATATTTCCCAGACCTACATAGGCTTCAAGATTATCCATATCACGTTCCAGAACATATGAAAAATGTTGTAAAGCACCATCTATATCTCCCTGTTTATATTTTATATAGCCTGCCTTCAAATAGGCGTCTATATAATCAGGATTGAGTTCAATAGCCTTATTAAAATAAGGCAGACCTTCTTCATATTCACCTTCTACAAGGTATATCTGGCCGATAAACAAATAAATATCTGCTATATCCGGTCTTGACTGAAGGGTTATTTTATAATAATTAAGAGCATTCTGAAAATCTCCGGAAGTATAGTAAATATTAGCAAGTTCATAATTAATTTCAGGATCTGAAGAATTATATTTCAGAGCTTCTTTAAGATATATAAGAGCACTTTCGAGATCTCCTTTAAGGATATATTTCCTGCCTATTTCTCCGAGTTCTTCCGCTTTAGAAAGTACATGTTCGTCCTTATAGTCTTGCTCCTGTTCAGTATCATCAGTTTCCAGGTCATCATCCACAAGAACTATCTCTTCTATTATTTCCTCGTCAGAAGAACCTCTTTCATCTCCTTCAAAAACCACTATTTCTTCTATTACTTCTTCCTCATAGTCTCCCTCTACTTCATCTTCATATTCATCAGGAATTTCTTCTTTTTCCTGCCGGACAGAAACAACTTTATCTAACTTTACGCCTCCAGCTTTATCGGGAGATACCTGTCGGGATGTCAGTGCTTTTATAAGAAATGTGCTTGCATCAGGAGAAATAGGAGTTCCTCCGTCATAAGCTTTTTTAATAGATTTTTCCAGATCTTCCCACGATGTATCACCTTTAAGTATATATCCCGATGCTCCTGCATTAAAAGAACTTAAAAACTCTTCTTCTGCAAGAGAAGTCGTGAGTATGACTATTTTACTTTCAGGGGAAATTTCTTTTATACCATTTATAACATCAAGTGGTTTAATATCAGGGATCTTAAGCTCCATAAGTATAACATCAGGTTTCACTTCGGCAGACATAATAGAGCTCAGAGCATTCTTGCCGTTATAGGCTATGCCTGTAACGGTGACTCCTTTAAAAAAGGCTGCCACATCTTTAAAATTATTGCACATATCCCTGTCACTGTCTATAATAAAAACTTTTATCAGTTCACTTTTACTTTCATGACTTACATCACATATTTTCTGTTCTTTAACTATAAGTTTTCCTGTCCTGTATCTGCTGTCTGTGAGACCGAAATTCTTTTTATATGCATTAAGAAGACTCTGTTTTAAAATAGTAGAATTGGCATAACGGTTATCCAGTTCATATTCCAGACATTTCATTACAATCCGTTCCGTATCTACTGATATCTTCGGATCATTCTTTCTCAGAGGCGTAAATTTAAAAGCTTCTTCAGGAAGCATTCCTGAAAGAAGTTCATATATAGTAGCTCCAATGGAATAGATATCGCTTCTTATTTCTCTTGCCCCTACATACTGTTCCGGCGGGGCATATCCGTCTGTGCCGTAACCTTCTTCATCCTCCTCCTGTTCAAAAGCGGCAGTGCCGAAATCTACCAGCATTATCCATCCGTCTGAATCCCTTATAATGAGATTGGCAGGCTTTATATCTCCAT
>JBEHWP010000035.1:0-17200 GCA_040217665.1 Vulcanimicrobiota bacterium | reverse complement strand
GAATTCTTCTCCTTTATTTTCCGCAGGTAATGAATAATCAGGTAAAAATATCTCTCTGTAATCTGTTGACTTATGAAGGGCGCCATCTTCAGAAACAGGCTTCAGAGCAGTTTTCTGAGGAGCAGTTTTCCATTTGCCTTTTAAATAATCAGTATATGCTTTACACCTGACCCTCTCCACATGTGAAGAAGTAAAAACCCTCATAATTATTCTGGAAGATAATTTAAGACCGCCTGTAACATTTAAAGAAGTCTCATTTAAAAAGCCTCCGTAATCAAGAGCAGAATTCATGGCAGGAATAAACAATTCATTCATTTTTGGCTCCAGCCATTCTACAAAACTGTTAGCTCCGAAAAAAACAGAACAGGTAACTATAAGTACGAAACACATGGGAAGGAGATGATGTACTGTTAAAGATAGAGAGTTATAAATACACCGTATAATAGCTCTTAAATAAAAAATGGTAAGAATAAGATACACTACCATAAAGTAATTAAAATAAGAAGTACCGGTGCTGAAACCTGCTACAATAAATATAAATGAAGACGCAAAATAGAAAGCCATTAAATCTCTTATGGTTTTAACACTGTAAATAATAAAAAGAGAGAGGAGCATTACATAATAAGCAGGTATCTGAAGCAGTGAATACTGTGCTGCTCCGAGATTGGTTACAGGTCTCAGAAAATAATTCAACAGTACAGGTACCAGCAAAATTATATAGGTTATATACTGTTTCTT
This sequence comes from Vulcanimicrobiota bacterium, assembly GCA_040217665.1. Classification (GTDB taxonomy): domain Bacteria; phylum Vulcanimicrobiota; class SpSt-956; order SpSt-956; family JAKJGF01; genus CALARM01. Next base: position 16,462 of record JBEHWP010000035.1, on the reverse strand, counting down.
TCTGGATAATGCAAATCTGAATTTAAGAAACAGAGACATAAGGGCCAGAAATCCAAAAAATCCTATAACTTCTCTGTCTGTGCCTGTAGTCAGGACAAAAGCAATAAGAGAAAAAATAAAAAGAAGAATTCCGCTGAAAGGGAGAGACGTCAAAATTCTGACACCCCCTTTTTTTCTTCTTCCGGTGTTATAAAGGCAATTTTTCCGACAAGACTCTCATAGGCAACCGGTTCATTCGTAGTTTTACCATCTCTCACGATTATAACCTTTACTGCTGTCCCCAGATCTGTTATCATTCTGACCAGTTTTTCTCTTCTGTAATCCCAGTCCAAAAATACTGTTATTACTGTAGTTATAAGGGAAAGATTTTCCATCAATACCGGTTCTAATTTATCAAAGGGATCGTCAGGGCATACATCAAGGCAGGCGAGAAGATCAAGTATATTTTCAAGATAGGCAAGACTCCGTCCTGCCTGCATATAATAAATATTCGGCCCTGCTGCAAATATGTCTATTATATATTCCTGTCTGGAAAGATAATCTGCTACGGAAGCAGAAACAGATATGGCACTTTCAAAGGCCTCAAAGGCAGAAGCACCTGATTTTGGAGGAACAAATGTATCAAGAAGTAATGCGACACGGCAGAAATATTCTTCCTGAAATTCTTTCACGACAGGTTTACCGGTTCTGGCCCAGGAACGCCAGTGCATATTCCTGGGGTTATCTCCTTCACGAAATTCACGATTACCGATAAATTCGGTAGACTCTCCCAGAGATGACGTAAGTGCAATACCTCCCGGCTGATATCTTTTCCCGACAGGTATTTCCAGTTTATCCAGATGATGAAATCCGGGATAAACAAGCAGGTTATGTACCGGACCGTATGTTCTTCCCCATGTCCATATACCGAAGGGAAATATTGTTCCTGCAAAAAGGCCGGGAATATTATAATCTCCTCTCTTTAAAAACTCAAAGCCTGATTTTAAATTCATCTCTTCTTTCGCCTCAAGAACAGGTATATAGTAACCTTCTTTTACCAGAGGCTTTATCTCACGGGGAATAGAAAAATCCTTTAAAACTATGTCATAACAGGGAAAGGGGGAATTATTCCGTAATATAATCTGAGGATAAATCTTCTGACCGCATGTAGTTCTATCAGGTATGAGTCTTGTTACAGAAAGTTTTGGTCTGTAAAGAAAGGCAAAAATAAAGGATACAAGGAATATGCTGGCAAGAAGAGTAAAGACCATATAAGTCTTAAAAGCAGTCGTAGACATACCAAACATAAAAGCTGTCATGGAAAGCCAGAATAAAAGCCTTCCAGAAGGAGTAAGAGCTTCTGAATAAAAAATTCTTATCCATTTAAATACAGGTATAATACCTGAATATTTATATCTGACTCTTATATAAAGGCTTATGAGAAGTATTGTAATAACAACAATATAAAAAGTAACCATAATGTTTCGTGACGCGTAACGCGTGACGCGTGACGCGTAAATTTTACAAGTTTATGCCCGTGGAGGTGACGCATTACGTATTACACATTACGCATTACGACTTCAAACAGGCACTTTAGTATGCTCCAAAATATCTTCAATTATTTCTTCTTTACTTACGCCGGAATATTTAACCTTTGTTTCCAGTACAAGTCTGTGGGCAAGAACTTCTACAGCCATGTTCTTTATATCATCAGGTAATACGTAATCTCTTCCTTTCATTAAAGCAACAGCCTGACTTATTCTGTATAACATAAGAGAACCGCGTGGGCTTACTCCGAGTTTAAGTCTCTGATCATGTCTTGTATTATCTATAATATCTAAAATATATTTTGCTACAGGTTCTTTTACTTTTACTTCCCTTACCATGGTCTGAATATGTATGATTTCATCTTTTGTTGTGACAGAAGTTATTTTATTCAGAGGATGTTCTTTATGCTGGCTGTAAAGTACCTGCAGTTCCTGTTCCAGAGAAGGATAACCCAGTTTAAGCTTTATAGCAAAACGATCTAACTGTGCTTCAGGAAGAGGATAGGTGCCATGAAATTCTACAGGATTCTGGGTGGCTATAACAATAAAAGGAGAAGCAAGCCTGTAAAGATTACCTTCTACCGTAACCTGACATTCACTCATTGCTTCAAGTAAACTGGATTGAGTCCTGGGAGATGCCCTGTTTATCTCATCAGCAAGGAGGATATTTGTAAAGACAGGTCCTTCTTTAAATTTAAAGGTACCTTCAATAGGATTATATATATAAGAACCTATGACATCAGTAGGCAGAAGATCGGGAGTAAATTGAACCCTCTTAAAATTGGCCTGCAGCGATTTTGCAAGACCTTTGGCAAGAGTCGTTTTACCGACTCCGGGAACATCTTCCATTAAAACATTTCCGCCTGAAATAAGAGCCACAATAAGATGATCTACAGGCTCTGCCTTACCCTTTATGACTATATAAATATTCTGCCGTAATTTTTCTATAACTTCTAAATATTTATCATCCACTGTATATTCTCCTCTTTTCTTAAATTATCCTGACGGAATGTGTTATGTGTAATAATCGTGACGCGTAACGCGTGACAGGTGGTTTCGTGATGCGTGATGCGTAATGCGTGACGCGTAACGGGTAATACAGAACTGTTATCATATAAGCTCAACATCTCTGCATCCAGTCACTTTTCACTTTTCCCTCTTCACTTTTTACTCTTCATAACTCACTGATTTTTCAGTTTTCTATGTAATTTCCACAATTCCCTGAACATTCTGAATATTACCCATAACTGTGCACCTGTCTGAACACCTGCTTTTCTCGGGTAGTGATTTACACCTTTCTGTACTATTTTATAACCTTTTCTTTTAATCTTTATCAGGAGTTCCGCACTGGCAAGAGCTCCCGTGGCTTCAATATCTATTTCATCTATAACAGATTTTTTAATCAATTTAAAAGCACAGTCAATATCTCTTATATTCAGTCCGAACATAAGGTTTATCATAGTGCCATAGGCCCAGGCATTCATCAGGCGATAAAAAGGATCCTTTCTTTTGATACGGTATCCTGCAACTACATCACATGTATCTATAAGATTAAGAAATTCAGTCATTTCTGTAATATCAAACTGTCCATCACCATCGGTAAAAAAAATAAGGTCATATATCGCCCCTTTAAGTCCACTCCTTACTGCTGCACCATACCCTCTGTTAACAGGATGATGTATGACTCTTACATGACTGTTTTCCGATGCTATTTTTTCTGCTACTTCTCCTGTTCTGTCACGACTTCCGTCATTTACGACTATGACTTCATAATTCTCTGCTACCTTATCCAGAAAATTACAGGCATTATTTACAACCCATGTAATATTTTCCTCTTCATTATAAGCAGGAAAAAATACACTTATATTTAATTTTTTCAAAAAATTTACACTCCTTAATAATTTTAATGGATTTTTCTATATCTCAAGGTATAATCCTTCTTACACCTGATAATATATCAAGAAATAAGGAATGAGAGCAAAATTATGTCACAGAGACTCCGAAAAACAAAACCACGAAGTCACCACATTTTATTGATTACCAAATATATTCCACTTATATTTCTCTAAAATTTCAGATCCTTTTCTTACTTCTTCTATAAATAGATAGCTATAACAAATAGTATTGATATATTGGCATATCTGTATGAAAGAGCCTGTGATTGTCCGAAAGAATAAATATAAATAACACTCAAACATATAAAGAGCAGGCAAAGAAATAGATTTATTCTATAAAAAAATGAATCTGTAAACCGGAATAATTTCATATAATTTCCTTATAAACGTTCATGGTTTCTATAGCCGTATTACGCCAGGTAAAAAGAGGAACTCTTTCCAGACCTCTTTTTACAAGGTCCTCTCTTTTTTCTCTGTCAGAAATTAATTCTCTGAAAGCCATAGCCCACTTGGCAGGTTCAAAAGGTGATAAGAGCACAGCTCCATTGCCTGTCACTTCCGGTATGGAAGAAGAGGAAGAAGCTACTACTGGCGTTCTGCATGCAAAAGCTTCAAGAACAGGAAAACCGAAACCTTCATAGAGAGAGGGGTAGGCAAAAATATTGGCAGATGCAAATAGTAATGGCAATTCTTCTGATGGCACATAACCGGTAAAGATTACATCTTTTTTCAGGTTTTCTCTTTCTATAAAAGTTACAATATTTTTATAATCATTACCATTTCTTCCTGCTATAACAAGTTTGACACTTATTTTAAAATCACGGGTGAGCATCAGAAAAGCCTGGAGTAACATAATAAGATTTTTTCTTTTTTCCATATCTCCGGTAAAGAGGATAAAGGTTTCCGGTAAACCTTTTTTTATTTTATATTCATTTATACGGGTACGTTCTGTACAGGTAAATCTATCATCCAGTCCTGAATATATAACTTTAATCTTCTCTGGCTCTATATTCCAGAATTTTATAAGATCCTGTCTTGTCGAATCTGAAACTGCTATAATTTTATGAGATTTAACAGCAGATTGTTTGATCAAACATTTAAGATATAATTCTCTGACATGTCCTGTCATAGAAGGATAATGCATAAAAGCCAGGTCATGAACTGTAAGGACATGAAGAGGATAACCGCTCATTACCGGTATTATATTTGCCAGAGAATGAAAAATCGAAATTTTTTTTTTATATATATGGACAGGCAATATACATTGTTCCCAGAAGATTCTTATTATATTTTTCCATGTCGGTAAAGGGGATAAGGAAACCATAAAAGGCATATGTTTCCATCTCAATCTTCCTCTTCCGGTAGAAAAAATTATAAAATCATCGGTACATCCTTCTAAAACTTTCTGTTCTGCCATAGCTGACAGAAGATTAAAAGAGTAAAGTCCTATTCCTGACACAGGCATATCTGGAGGAAGTACCATATGTCCGTTCACACCTATAATCAACAGGGTCAGCTCCGATAGTACATTATATTTTTAGAATCATACACTATTTCACCTTTATCCTGTTCAAGACATATACTCTGAATATCAACCCATTTTAATGTTCCTTCTTCACTGGTCCCATCGTAAAAAGTAACAGATATATGAGTTTTTCTGTCTATCAAATTCTGAAAAAATTCTTTTGCAAGATTTTTCGATTTCCCGGACAGAAGGAGTTTTTTGTCTAATGCAGGAGAAGTAATCTTTTTCTCTTCTGATACTTTTTTCTTATCCTCCTGCTGTTTAAAAGCAGGATTTATCCAGATTTTAGGCATAAGTTCACAACCTTCCTTTTACAGTGAGCAATGAGCAGTGAGCATTAATCAGTAACCGATTATATAAGCATGTAGTGCAACGCTATTCTCAACCGGTCACCGGTCACTTTTCACCGGTCAATGTTATAATAATTCCCTGTAAAGCTCTAAAGTCCTTCGAGCACTTTCTTCCCAGGAAAATAAAGAAGCTCTTTTTAAACCTTTACGTACCAGGGTTTGATACAGGTCTTTATCTGTTAAAATTTCTGCCATAGCAGATGTTATTTCTTCTTCCTTCAGAGGATTTATAAGACGTGCAGCATCAGAGAGAACCTCGGGGAAAGAAGAGGTATTTGATGCTATAACAGGGATACCACAGGCCATGGCTTCTAAAGGAGGAATGCCAAAGCCTTCCATCAAAGAAGGATAGACAAAAAGTGAAGCACCTCTATAAAGGTCCGGCAATTCTTCATCACTTACTCTTCCGGTAAATATTACTCTGTTCTGCAGTGAAAGTTCTTTTACAAGAGAATACAAATCATCATAAAGCCAGCCATGCCCCCCTGCTATAACAAGTTTGTAATGACTCAGTTCTGAAGAAAGATGTGAGTAAGCTCTGATAAGGCGGGATACATTCTTTCTTGGCTCAAGAACACCTAAAAAAAGAATATAATCACTCAAACCATATATCTTCTTTAAATTATGTTCCCTCTCTGCAGACCGTTCTGATGAAAATCTTTCATCCACACCGTTATATATTACCCTTATCCTCTCTTCAGGAATATGAAGGAGTTCTGATATATCCATGGCAGCATTATTTGATACTGTAATAATTTTATCTACTTTTTTTGCTATATAAGGAACAACGTTTTTATAATAGCTGTTTTGAAATTTATCAAAAATACCATCAATCTTTAAAAAAGCAAGATCATGAATAGTAAGAACAGTCCGGCACGTTTTAATCAATGGTGCTATAGGACCTGGCGCGTGAAAGATATCTGGCTTTAAAAACAAAAGCCTCACAGGAAGCTCCCCGTGGGTCTTTATAAAATTAAAAAATTTCCCTCCCTCACAGGGAGAAACTTTTTCTATGTTAAAACCGGAAGATAATTCTTTTATTCTTTTCTCGTCAAGGGAAAATCTCTTAAGGAAAAGAAAATATTCCAGGTCTTTATCAATAACAGGAAAATGTCTTAAAAGCTGATATGTATATTCTCCAATACCTGACCTTCCGGAGGATACAACCCTGGCATCAATAGCTACTCTCACTTTAAATCATTTAGATAAGTTGCCTCTACATAATTTTCATCTAAAGCCTTATTTTTGACTGGGATTTTCGGGATTAAAGAATTACCGGGATTAGAAAATTTAAGTAAAGTAATTCTATTTATCATCCTGATAATCCCATAAATCCTATAAATCCTGGTCAAAAACGAAAATTTCTATACTCTTAACTTATTAAATTAATTCCCCTCGCATGAGTTTTTTTAGAACCCCGACATAAATCCCGGTAATCATCAAAATCCTGATAATCCCGGTCAAAAATCCTGAAAATCTCCGTCAAAGAAGCTCTTTAAGTTTATTAACTGCTTCCTTTACTTCAAGTCTTACCAGTCCAAGGTTTGTAACCTCATCTAAGAGAACTACCAGTATAGCCCCTGCATCACAGAGTATTACCTTACCTTTTTCCCCTTCTATCATAACTGTCTGAACTTCTCCCTGACGGAGTTCTTCCATAGAACTTTCTGCTGAAGTAAAGACACCTGCTACCATGGCGCCAATCAATTCTGCATTAACTCCTTCAGGAACATTACTGGCAATAACAAGTCCATCTCTGCCAACTATAAGACTACCAACAATTTCTGATGTTTGATTTAATTTGTTTAAAATATTTTCCATTTAATATGCAGTAACTGCTCTGTCCCCCTTCTAAAAGTAAGTGGTGATGGTGAGTGGTAAGTTGTGAGTTATGAGTGGTGAGAGATACTACTCTTCACTCTTCACTCTTCACTACTCACTACTCTTTATTATTCTATATAAACAAAATAAATCCTTCCGGATTTAGTGAAAAGTGGGCAGTGAATAGTGAAAAGTAGTAAAATCCAGTTTTTTCATTACTCACTCCTCGGTGAATCTAAAAGACCCCTGTCTTTCAACAGGGGTCCTTTTAATTATACAGGCTTAGAATTTAATGTTAAGTCTGGTAACGAGTTTATTTGCTGAATAATCGTTAGCAGTCTGCATTGTATCGGCAAACCTGTAGTATTTATAATCGAGCATTACAGATGTTGTATCATTGAAATCATATTTAAGAGCAACACCCGGTATAACAGTGCTGTTATCCTGGTTGAAACCGGTATCATCAACACCACTGTTTTTAACATAGGCAAAGTTACCCTGAACACTGAATTTATCAGTTACATCATAGGTTACACCGAGGTGTACGAAATGAGCAGAGAAATCTGTGACTGCCATTGTTCCGTATACGGCATTACCCTGATTCTGTGACCATTCTGTGAAGGTATAACCGGTTGTTGAATATCTGCCATTGTCTCTGGTAAGGGTGTAATCTCTCTTAAATTTGAGATAATCCCATCCGCCAAATACATGCATATTTCCACCAAAGTCATATTTTCCACCGACTTTAATGAAGAATTCTTTACCTTTGGCTGGATCATTGTAATTGAAGTAGTAATCCTGATTACCATACATATTGTATGCATTTATACCGAGAGCGGCATTCTGAACAACTGTAAGGTTCGGACGACCGGCGATTACTCCGGTGAGTGCCTGATTTGTATCAGAGAAGTTGAAATCATCACTATCAAGTGTTGCTGCTGTAGGTACAACCTGCTGAAGGTATCTGAAACCACCGTAGATTTCACCTGCAGGAAGCTTATAGGTTACGCCAAGGTCAAGACCGTGACGGTTCGGACGGAATTTACCAGGTCTTACAGCAAAGCCAAAACCTGTAATATCAAGATCTTCATAACCATCATGTAAATAATCAAATTCTCTTTCCCATGTTTTATGATAACCGAAGGGATCGAAGTTTGCTTCTGTTCTGTCATATTCACCGTAAACGATGAGTTTGTTGTCAAGCATTTTGCCTTTTGCACCAATCTGCATAAGGTAACCGTACTGACGTTTATTTGTTTCGTCACTGATAAGATTGCCTTTGTAACCTGTGCCGGCGAATTCACCGTAAATGGTAAGCCATTCATCGGCAAATTTGTAGTTGGCTTTGAAACCAAAGAACATCTGATCCTGTGGGCAACGGCTGAGTATTGGTCCCTGTAAAGGATTTGGGCCGTATGCAATATTCGGATTTGAAGCATAATCTTCATATAATCTCATTACAGCACCTTCAACGTGGAGGGCTTTGTTTTCAAGGAAATTAGATCCTGCCCATACGCCGTAGATGTAATTTCTATATCTGAAATCGGTAACACCCTGTGTTGTTACGGCATCGAGAGGATCCTGCATAAACCAGACTCCGCTCTGACCGTTGGACACTGTGTTGACATCCTGTGCCATAAAGAACTCTACATCAATTGTTTCATAAAGTTTTCCATTGATGTTTATACCATTGAGGGGTATTCTGTCTGTATCATGGAAACCAAAGTATGGATTTCTTACACCGTAGAAAAGGTTGCTGGAAACGTTATGGAGCTGGAAGTTACCGAATTCTCCGTTTACTTTCCAGTCTTTTTTGTCAACCTTGAACCAGAGGGTTGCAAGATCTGCCTGGAAATCTAACACATTGTTAGCACCGCCACCGGCAATAGAACCAAGGGTATTATACTGAGGAACTACGCCCCAGTTATTGTATACGCCTGCATCACCGAATGCACTGTAGGCTACGAGATCGCCACCGGCTTTAATATCATCGGCAATTCTGGCTGTTACGGTAATAGCTAACTTTGAAGTTAAAGCAAAACCCTGATTTAATGCAAAATCCGGTTCGCCTGCTCTTGCTGACGGAACATGTGCATCGGGAACTGTTGTCTGTAAAGGGGCAGTTCCGACTGGAATAGTGTTATAATCACTATCACTACCACCAAATACTGTACCTATTGGAGGCATTCCAACAGGAGAAGTACCTCTCGGACCGAGAGCTCCTGAATGCTGGGTGTTGAATATAAGGGTTGAACCGGCATATCTGTCTATGTCACCTAATACTACACCAGTGGTGGCATAACCAGGGCCGTAATCCTGAGCATTGCCTGGTCTTTCGCTGATACCAATGTTGGCAGCTATAGACTGGAAATCTCCACTGATTTTAACTCTTTCGAGTTCTTCAACTCTTGCAGTAAGTTTTCCAACTGTTTCTTCAATGTTGTTTACTCTTACTCCGAGAGCATCTAATTCATCTTTATACTCTTTGAGTAATTTATTGATTGTTTCAAGATCCTGTTTTGTTGCATAAATAGAAAGATCAGGTATCTCAGGTATTGAAGCCTGAACCTGTTCTAATTTGGCTATAACTCTGGCAACTACCATTGCCATTTCATAACGGGTCATTGCCCTGTCGCCTTTGAAAAGACCATCGGGATAACCTTCTACGAGACCTTTTTCTTCGAGCATCTGAACTGCATCGTATGCCCAGTGATCCTGTGGCACATCAGAAAAAGGATCTGCTAACACTGGTAATGACATAATTAATGCAAAAGCCATTACTACAAAAAGTGCTGAAGCTATCTTTTTCATAAAATTGTTCCTCCTAAATAAATTAATCGTTCATTAATAATACAAGTTAGTTTTACTAACCCCGGAGGAATTGCCTGCTCTAAAGAGTGTCCACGTTTCCTCTTAAAGTTTTACGTCAATTCTCCGGTCTTTACCATTTTCCGTTACATTCAGCCTTAAAAGATACAATCCACCTCCTTATATTCAAATTTGCTTCCTGTAACCAGAAGATATGTAAAATTCTTCTAATTTTCACTTTTGCAAGAATAAAATTGCAACTGCAAATATCACATATTCATCAGTATAACACCAAGTTACAAGTTTGTCAAGAAAGTAAAAAAAATTTCACTTATCTGTTTTTAAATCATATTTTAAATCATACATAACTCAACACCCAACACCTATTTAGAGCCTATCCGAAAAGTCGCCCTATACCCTTCCACTGCCAGGCTCTTCCGAAAAATCTATAATCCTCCTGAAAGAGAACCTGTTTTTACAGACATTTACTATTTTACGTCTATTTAATTTACAACTGGCTGTTAATAAGGTATATATTTTTCTCCAGAACCTGGCAGTGGAAAGGATAAGAAAATAAATATTACTTTTCGGATAAGCTCTTAACTATAAAGTCAGTAAAAACAAAGAAATTATGAAAAGTACAAAAGTATAGTCAGTACAATTCAAAAATATCCTCTTTAAAATTTCAACTTACGAGAATGCAATTTGAATGCCATATTTTATCAGTAAGTAGTGAGACGTGAAAGGTGAAATAAAGCCGGTAACCTTTCGATGTTCACTCCTCACCGGTCACCACCTGATCTTACCGGTAACACTGGTCTGACTGACATTATAATTATTCAAAGAATCTATAAAATCATCAGTTACTACATTTCTTTGCTCAAGAGAGACAGACAGAGAGTTATTGACAGTAAAATCTATCGTAAATGCAGGCATAAATTGCGACGAATCTACATATGAATACCATGTACCATGGCGGTTCAGATAAACCAGTTCTGTTCCCAGAGTTAAATAATCCAGAGGCCTGTAATTTATCTCAAGAAGGCATGTAGTCTGAGTAAAATCGACATAAGCCGGATATGGCCTGAAAAGGTTTACTATTTCAAAATGACCTTTAATAGATAGTTTTGAAGCTATATTTTTGTTTACATAAAGCTCCAGAGCGGTAAAATCTCCTCCCAAATTTTTATCATCTTTATATACGGGGAATAAGGAATCCATAGAAATTTCATTTTCATATTTAGTCGGAAGAATCTGTGAAAACCGCAAAAATTCCACTTTCACCTCTCCCCTGTCGAGTGGCATCATGAGATATAAATCAAATCCCCTGCGATTACAGGCCAGTCTTCCTGTACCAAGCAACTCTCTTTCTGTAAAGGTTTTATGCAACCTGAAAGGATCATAACCGGGAGATATCCACAGATATTCACCGGAGAACATTAAACTGCCAATCTTCTTTTCAACTCCGAATATAAAAGCACTGTTATCCCTTTTATCATTTCCGAAAAAACTTGTGGCCACCTCACATTTTAAAGAAAGGGTTTTTGATAGATTATATGCTATATCCAGTCCGTACATATCCTGAGGTATACCGTTTTTTGAAGATTGTATAAAAGTAATTCCCCCTTTTCCAGAGCCGGCAGAAAGTGACATATGTCCGCCCCAGAGTATAGTATCGTGCCCTTTATAAACCATGTTATTTTTTATATAATAATCAGGATTTATACCCCATATAAATTCCACTGTAAATGGTTTTAATTGGCCTGCCATCATCAATCCTTTTACAGGTAAGACAGGAGGACCGTAAACACTGAGGTTTCTTGGAGGTGTAAACATAAGTTCACTGAAAGATAAAGGATAAAAAGTTCCTATACTCGCCGATATATCAGGCTCTCTGGCTTTTAATTCAACAGATCCGTTTGTCAGGTAAGAAGCAGGATAGTAACTACAGTTCTGGTTAACTCCCCAGAAAGTTGAAATAGCACCGGAACCTGAAAAACTATAGGTTTCCAGATTTATATTGGCCCACAGATCGTAATTCAATCTGCTTTTCAGTTTGAATTCAAACCTCCTGGAAAAAGAAACACCTGACTCGACAGGTATTATATTATAGTAATCAAAAGGCCTGATATATTCTTCCGGCCTGTTTCCATTATAACAGAAAGAATTTATTACAGTATCACCGCATATAGAATAATCCATATCTTCTAATCTATCAGTTCTTTCTTCCAGGCTTTTAAGAGTGTTTTCAATTTTTTCTGCAGAAACTGACATAATGTCTCTATCAGATTCTATTTTTGTATCATTCATTGGATTTGCAAAAGTAAAACAAACAGAACTCAAAAAAAACACAGAAGAAATCAGCAAAATTAAGATTTTATTCATTATTTCCCACCATTTGCAAATGTAATACTGACCTGTCCATAGCATGTAATAAAGGTTTTTCTCACGTAACACGTTACGAGAGCATATATGTATTATTTATATACACCAATTATATCCACCAATATTCAACATCCTGTATAGTAATTCAGAAATAAATCTGATATAATAAATGTTGAATTTCTATTTTAATTTAATAAATCCTTTCCCTATAAATCAAGGAGATTTTTGATGAAACTGGCGAACTTGAAATTTTTGAATAATAAAATTACTATATGTATTTTACTCATATCTATCGGAGTATTTCTCGGTTATTATATATATCATTCTTACAATGACTATACCTTTATAAATTACGAAGATTTCACCTCTATGGCAAATAAAAACATCATAAAATCTGTAGAAATAGATAAAAATCGTATTGTTATAATTACAGGCGGAGGAAAGTCAAAACTTAAATATTATATTCTTCCTCTGTCGGAAAAAGATAAGGTTCTTACCTTTCTTAAAGGGAAAGAAAAACTCGTCAATTATCCAAAAGAATCTTTATTCTTTATCATACCATATTTAATACTTTTTTTAATTCTCTCGGTAATTATAATGGCAAGCAGGAGAGGTAATATAAAAGAAACGCTTTTTAAAGAAAAGAAATTCAGAACTACATCTTCACTGATGAAAGTTCGTATGGAATCCATAACATGGACAAATCTAATCAGCGGAGAACCTTTTAAAATTACCACTGCCTATGGAGATTTATCATCATCCGAGCAGGATCAGTATCTACTTCTCCTTATAGAAGCCGCTCGTTCTAAAGATCTTGAGATCAAAAGAAACGCATCATTTGCACTAAGAGAAATAGGTGACAGACGTTCTCTCATACCGCTATGCAGGATAATGGAAGAAGAAGAAGATCCGAACATAAAAATGAATATAGCTCTCGCACTTGGACTAATAGGTGATGAAAAATCAATGGATACATTAAAAAAATCTATGAAAGACGAAAATCCTCTTGTAAGATGTTCCATAGCTACTGCCATAGGAGGAATAGCATCTGAAGAATCCATAGAATTACTCAAACATATGATGGATGATGATGACAGCTGGCGGGTAAAAAGAAGTGTCATTATGTCTCTTATGAAATTCCGGAAAGACAGTGCTTTTTCTGCAATAGTCGCAGCAATAAATGACAGAGAACCTGCCGTACGATCCAGTGTGGCTATTGCACTGGGAGAGATGGGAATAGAAGAAGGAATAGAGCCGCTTGAAACAATACTGTCATGTGACTCTGAACCATCAGTAAGAAAAGAAGCCATACTGGCTCTCCAGGAAATAGGGGGAGAAGATATAATAAAACCAATATGTAAAGCTCTTTCGAAAGATGAAAGTAAAATCGTCAGAAAAACTGCTATATCAGCACTTGAACTGATAGATAATGATATGGTTACTGAGACACTCTGTAACACACTGAAAAATGATAAAGACCCTGATATAAGACTTGCTGCAGCAGAAGCTCTTGCAACAAAACACAGAGAAGCTTTAAAAATAGCTATCGATGATAAAGACGATATGGTCAGAGAATTTGTCAGGGAAGAACTTAAAAACAGTGAGCAGTGAACAGTTATAAGTAAAGATTAATCCCTTAAATAAGCTTCAGTGGTCAGTGCTCACTGGCCACTGATTAAAATATCTAGAAAGGATAAAAAGACATGTTTGAAACATTTTCAGTAAGTACCCCTTCCAGGGTCTGTATGATAAATATAGACAGTGAAGTGGAAAAAATAATAAAAAAAAGCGGTATAAAAAATGGTATCTGCGTGGTATTCGTACCTCATACAACAGCAGGTGTTACAATTAATGAAGGAGCAGACCCTGCAGTAATAAGTGATATTACCGATACAATGAATAAACTTATACCGGTGAGAGAACAATACCGTCATATGGAAGGTAATTCTGACGCACACATAAAGACAAGTCTTGTAGGTTCATCGGAACATATTATAATAGAAGACGGGAAGCCTGTAATGGGAACATGGCAGAGAATATTTTTCTGTGAATTTGACGGGCCAAGAAATAGAAAAGTCTATGTAAAGGTTACAGGTTAATAAAAATTAGTGAACAGGCAGTGCCTGTTCACTAATTTTTATTTTAACATTTTATTTTAACATTTTATTGAGAGTTTTTATCGTTTCTTCCATAGCTTTCTTTATATCTGCATCAGGCTCTACCTGATAGGCAGCCATAAGAGGTTCTATTGCAGAAGGATCCTTCAATTCTCCGAGAGCAGTAACTGCCCAGTAACGAACATTCCAGTATTTATCTTTAAGAGCAAGAATAAGTGGTTGAAGAGCCCTTTTATCACCAAGTTTTCCAAGAGCAAAAACTGCTCCTGCTCTTAAACCGTCATGACTATCATTAAGAGCCTCAATTAAAGGCTCCACTGCAGTCATATCACCTGATTTACCAAGAGCAAAAGCTGCACTCTGAGCGATTTCTTTATTCTGAGATTTTAATAACAGAATAAATTCAGGCACAGCTTCACTGGAATTCATTTTTGTAAGAGCTGTAATAGCAGACTGAACTACAAATATATCATTATCTTTTAACAGAGGAATTATAGAGGAAATTGACTGTTTGTCTTTCATAATTCCAATAGTATCAATGGCTATCTTTCTCACAGAAGCATTTGAGTCAGTCAATAATTTTATAATAGAAGGCAGAGATGCAGGATCTCTTATTTCTTTAAATGCACCTGCCACTGCAATCCTTATGCCTTCATCCTGACTGGCAGAAAACTGTGATAATATATGCAGTGCTTCTTTCGCACTCAATTTGCCAAGAGTTTTTATTATTTCAATTTGAACATCTCTGTTATTTTCAACAGATAAAGTTTCAATGAGGGATCCTGTTGCAGCTTTCGCTCCGAATTTACCCAGGGAAAAGGCTGCACCTTTACGTATCAACGGATCTTCATCATCCAGACCTGCTATGGCTGATGCCACATCAGCAGGCAACTGTGTCACATCGGGTTTATCCGTTACAGGTGTGGTTACAGGTGTAGCAACAGGGGAAATTGGTCCGGGTGTTACAGTAGTTACCACAGGAGTCTCTGTTTGAACAGGGAAAGGTGTAGCTGAAGAGTCAGGCACAGGAGTAACTGAAGCAGCTTCTTTCTGCTTTTTTATCCAGTTTAATTTATCAAGTGCTATCTCCATACCTATTTTTGTATTCAGTACCTTTTCAATTCTATAGGCATCATCTACAGGTTTAATAGCAGTTATATCTCCAATTCGTCCGAGAGCTATAGCAGCCCAGTAACGCATAAGTTCATCTTCGTCTTTTAATGTTTCTATAAGTACAGGGACAGCTTCCTGTGCTTTCAGGTCGCCAAGAGAGGAAATTGCCCAGTAACGGACGTATTTATCTTTATCTCCCATAGCTTCCATTAACGGTGGAATTGCATTCCTATCCCCAAGCTTTCCGAGCTCCAGTGCTGCCTGATAACGTATAGCAGCATCATTGCTTTTCAAATCATTCAGCAAATCTTCTAAAGATTTTGCGCTGGTAATAACTGTAGAACAGAGCATAAAACATATCAAACCTGTAAATAATACTGAAAATTTCCTTTTCAAATTAAATCCTCCTTAAATATTATCAAAATCGTGGCGCGTGACGGCTGAGCGTGACGCGAGGATAAATCAACTGCTTAATTCCAGAATTTCATTACAACACTTCTATACTGTATGGCTTCAGCCACATCTTCAATAGATATAATATCCCTGCCTGACATATCTGCTATGGTTCTGGAAAGCTTCAAAATTCTATGACACGCTCTGGCACTGAGACCCAATCTGTCCATAGCCTGCTTTAAAATCTTTCTTATATCTTCATTTATGGTACAGTGTCTGTATACATCCTGTCCTGCCATAGCAGCGTTATTGAATATGGATTTACGGAAAAAACGCTTATACTGTATCTGTCGTGCTTTCACCACTGTCTCTCTCATTAAATTTGATTCATCATAAGACATAGAAGAAAGAATTTGATTGGTATCAATTCTCGGCACTTCAATATGGATGTCAAATCTATCCAGTAAAGGTCCCGAAATTCTTTTTAAATAATTATTTATCTGTGAACCGGTACAGGAACATGATTTTA
>JBEHWP010000034.1:0-17201 GCA_040217665.1 Vulcanimicrobiota bacterium | reverse complement strand
CTATTATCCACAGTGCCTTCTATAATTGCTCCATTGGCAATATAAGAATTTTTAACCTTAGCACCCTTGCCATATTTTGTTGGAGCATTATTTTTTGTAATTGTATATATTGGTTTATCTTCCTTAAAAAGCTCCTTGGCTTTTTCAATATTTAAAAGCTCCAAGCTTTTAGCAAAATATGCACTAATAGAATTTATGCACTCTAAATAACCTTCATACTGAAAAGTGTTTATTTTAATTTCTCTATGAAAATAAGTTACAGTATCCTTTAAAGTGTATAACGCGCTGAGCTCTAAAGCCTTGTTTATAAGTTTTATTAAAAAATCCTTTTTCATAATGTACATTTCCATAAAAATATTTTTTTCTTCACAATCGCAAAACCTCCCGAAACCGGATAACATTTCTATATAAATATTATATCACTCAAAAAAATAAAAAGGTTCACGTAAATTCATGATTTTTTATAAAATATGATATAATAATGTAAAAGAGAGAATTACAAAGGAAGGCAGAATATGATTAAATACTGTAGTGATTGTGGTGCGGAAAACGTTGATGTAAGCAACTTCTGTATAGTCTGCGGAACTTCTCTGAAGGCTTCATCGGAAAGTAACCCTTCGAAAGCAGGACATATAACGTCTGATTTTGTTGATGATGGCATGACTGTCCGGGGAAATATATCCGGTGAGAAAAACACTGCTGTGCTGCCGAATTCCGTTAATTCAGGTAAAGCCACCCGGCCGGTAAATCAAAATTACAACAGAAATATTTCACACCGGCAGATTGTTCAGCCTTATGGCAGAAATATTTCATATCAGCAGAATCCGCCTTCCCATAAACAGAGCAATCTCTATCCTCCCGGCACTCAATACAGACATACTGCCACACCGGTACAGGTCAGTCTGATTGCACAGAATAAACCTTCAGGCAATTCATTTTTAAAAAATCTTTTTCTACTGATTGTTTTTTTAATAGCAGGTTACATGTTATATCCGTCTGCAAAAGATTTTTCATCATCTTTACTCTATAAACAGGGGCTCACATTAATGAAACTGAAAAAATACGAAGAAGCTAAAGGTTATTTCGATAAAGCCCTGTATATAAAACCTGAATACTGGCAGGCATGGAACAGTAAAGGTATGGCTCTGAGAAAATTAAAAAAACCGGGGGAAGCAATAGAGTGTTTCAATAAAGCTCTGGAAAATAACTCTAACTATGACAGTGCACTCATAAATAAAGGGCTCACCTTATGTGAACTGAAAAAATACGGTGAAGGAATAAAATGTTATAAAAATGCTCTGAAGATTAATCCAAAAAATCATAAAGCCTTTTATTGTATGGGTAATGCAATGGTGAGTCAGAAAAAATACAGAGAAAGTATTTCCTGTTATGACAGTGCTTTAAAAATAAAACCTTCATATAAACAGGCATGGTACAGTAAAGGTTATGTTCTCATGAAACAGAAAAAATACGATGAAAGTATTAAGTGTTATAATAAAGCCATAAAAATTGACCCTAAATATACAACTGCCCTTTACGGTAAAGGTTATACTCTGTGCAAACAAAAAAAATACCTGGAAGGACTTACATATTACAATAAAGTTTTATTGATTAATCCATCTTATCCGGGGTTGAATACCGGTAAAAAGCTCGCATATTACGATCTGGCAGGCAGTTTGTTTAAAGAAGGCAAATATGAAGACAGTATTTATTATTATGATAAGGCTCTGGAAATGGATTCTAAATTTATATATGCCATAAAAGGTAAAAGGAATTCCTTTTATGCATGGGGAAACAGGCTCTGTTACGAAGGCAAATATGAACAGGGGTTTATCTGTTACGATAAAGCCCTGAAAATAGATCCATCTTTCAAAAAGGCAGCTTACAAAAAAATCGAATATCTCCACAGTATGGGAAATGCTTACTACAACAGTGGAAACTATTCAATGGCAATAAGCTGTTATGACAGAATTCTGGCCATTGACAGAAACTACAGTCAGGCAACTGTAAACAAGGCAAATGCCCTGTATTGCATGGGAAATCAAACAGCTGCGTCCGGGCAATATGCAATGGCAATACTATATTATGACCGGGCTCTGGCAATCAATCCGGGAAGCGGCCAAATTTACAGTGCAAAAGAAAGTGCTCTCGCCAGTCTGGAAAATCAGAGAAAAAGTTATTATAACAGTTCCTATAATCGCAATAACAGTCAGAATTATAATAATACTTACTCCGGTTCCAATAATACGTATCCCCGTTATAATAATACTTATTCCGGCTATAATAATAGTTATTCCAATAATAATTACTATAATCAGAACCAGGAAAAAATCAAACAGCAGAATGAAGCAATGATAAATAAATATAACCAGGAACAGCAGGACAGGATAAACAGGCAGAATCAGCAGATAATAAATAACGGGTATCCGTCATCTTATACGGGTAAATAATGTATCGTGATGCGTAATGCGTAATGGGTAATGCGTAAAAAATCTCATACGCATTACGTATTACGAAAAATAAAGCGAGGTGATTATGATGAAATCAAAAAAATTAGCATGGTTTTTACTCTTTATGGTTTTAATAAGCATGGCTTTATTTCTATCAGGCTGTGATGACGGTGATGGCGACGGTCCGCCTGAAAGCCTGTTAAAAATGCTTTTAAATATCTTTCTTGTTTCTGCGTTCATTTTTACAGGTACTTCAATTATGAACGATAAAAATTCAGGAAAAGGTAATGGCTCTCTTAAATAAGTTAAATTTACAGGAATTTTCATTTCAGTTAAGCTATTATATGGTTGAGAGTTTAGAGTTGAGAGTTTAAAGTTAATTTCAATTCTCAACTTTAAACCCTCAACGTTAAACAACTCGCAGGGCATCAAGTTCTCTTCTAATAAACCCATTGAATAATGAGTAAAAATATTCTGTTCTTCTCACTGCTCACTCTGCTATTTTTACAACAAAAAAATTATTTTCATAAAAAATTTCTGTTCCGAAAGAAGAAGAAAGACTCTTCAATCTTTCCAGCATAGAACGGCTCAACTCTTCGGAAGCAGGCACAGGTCTTCCTCTTTTTGTTCTGCCCTCTTTAAATCCCAGTGACACAGGATAAAGCCTGATTTCCTTTAATTGTTTTTTTCCGTCAAATACAGGCAGGGCAATTACAGTCTCCCAGTTTTCAGGTTTATTGCAGTTATTATATCTATCCGTATTGAATATATCAGACACAGGCGAATCTGAAGGAAGATTATATCTTTCATATAAATCATCGGGAAGGTATTTTATCGTATCTATCTGAAATATAAAATTACCGAGCCCGTAAAAAATCGGTTTCTTTTTATATATTTCAATACCTTTCAGTAAATGTGCGCCATGACTGAAAAATATATGTGCTCCCGAATCAATCGCTTCTCTTGCAACAGTCTGAACAAAAGCGGCAGGCATTGCGTAGTTGTCAGACATGCCTTCATGGCTGTGAAGGGAAAAAACAACCCAGTCTGCCTGATTTCGGGCTTCTTTAATTGATTTTTTTATCTCTTCAAGGTCATTTCTGTCCGGCTCGGTAATTATCTGACATTTATCCCCTTTTTCAAATTGAAGATTTAAAAAAGAAAGGCTCTGTTCAGTTATATTATGAGAAAGTTTCAGATCAAAAACCATTTTATATAAATTCATAAATGTCTGATTATCCACTATGTATCTTGTACTGTATCTCAGAGGATTAACACCGGGTCTTCCTTTCATATCGGCTCTCTGATTTCCTGCTGCCGAAGAACGGGGAAAGGTGGATGTACAGGAGATTAAAGCAACTCTGCCTTTTTTTGTATCCATATAAACAGGAGAACGGGCCAGAGCAAGATTTTCTCCCACTCCTCCAAAGACAAGTCCTTCTTTTTTCAGGGCTTCATCAGTGGCTTTTACTCCTTCATAGCCGTAATCAAGAGCATGATTATTGGCACGGCATAACATGTCAAACCCGGCCCATGTAAGCTCTCCGGCAAGTTCCGGTTCGCCTGTCACATAAGTGCCTCCGCTCTGAGCGGACGGATAACCTTCGTAATTATGAAATAATCCCTCAAAATTCGTAATTGCCACATCGGAAGAACGAATAATATTTATCATGTCCGTATAGGCCGGTTCATCGAAAACAGATATTTTCATTGTAATTATGGAATCACCTGTAAGGGCAAAACTCATAGTTTCTTCCGGTTTATCTTCTTTTCCGTAAGAAGGGGAAATAAACACAAGGAATATCATAAAAAACAATATTTTCTTCATAGCTCCTCCTGCCATACAGGTGATATACATCCTTTTTCTCTTACAAATCTGTTCCAGAATTCTTCAAAGGATATACCTGTGAAATGTTCAAATTCTTCTTTAAAAGGGAATGAACCTTTAAAATTTCCATATTTATTATAAGCATAACACATAAACTCTTCCATAGTTTTTCCGGTTTTTTTCTTCATTTCCGTTTCAAGCATTTTAAAGACGAGAGGTGATTTACAGTAATGGAAAAACTCCATAGCTTCATTATCTTTCACTTCATGTTCTCTCTCAAGAGGGTGATCCCAACCGGGATGGGCCTCCATAGTCTTCAAATATCTTTCGTACAGTTCCTTCCATTTTTTTCCTTTTTCTCCGGTACCTGTAGCTACAGTGGCCTTTTCTTCCATATATACAGCCCATCCTTCAATAACCCATTCGTCTTTTATACTCTTCAGAATCATACCTGTCGGCTCATATCTGTTCAGGGAATGGCTCAGTCTGTGAGAAAAATATTCCCAGTTTCTGACTGTATCTTCCGGCATTTCATAACACTGGCCGTTTGACCAGAGTCCCGTAAATACCCGTTTCCCGTCGTCAGATTTCGGTGTCCAGCAGACAATATAAGGATAGGACGGATCGAAATTGAAGGTTTTATAGAAATATTCATAGAGACTGAAAGTTTTTTCAGTAATCTCTTTTTTATGTTCTTCAGTCCAGGTCGAAAAGGTATAGACACAGACATCGGTATGACCGAAGGTCTTTTTTATTCCGGTGAAAGGGCCGAAAGCCATAAATGATTTTTCAAGTGATTCACATACAGGAGTTTTCCATAAAGCATCAGGAGAATAAGTATCTCCGTCTTTTCTACAGGGAGTTACAACATTCCACCCCGAAGGAATGTTAAATGTTATTGCTGCAGTTTTAATGGCTTCAGTATCGGGTAAAATAAATATTCTCCCGTCAAAACTCGCAAAGTCTTTAGAAATATTTCCCTGTCTGCCATGACGTCCCATACCTCCCGGTTTTACACTGTATTCGATATAAAGTTCTTTATAAGTAAGCCATTTTAAATAATATTTATTATCATGTTTTTCATAATCTATTTTTTCTTTTTCTTCGTTATAAAATGCGAGATCTTCAATGTGAAATTCTTCATCCATGCCGACCTGTTTGAAAGAAAACGGATTTTCGCTTCCTGGCCGGAACAGGATTGAAACAGAAGCTTCAGACGTTTCAGGCCTCGTTAAATCAATATGTATTTCAAGAGAAGGAGTAACTGATTCATAAGCTTTTGCCATATGAACTGTGAGAAGGACGATAATTATTATGCTGAAAAATTTTATCATAATCTCCCCTTTGAGTCGTAACGCGTGACGCGTGACGCGTGACGCGTTACGAACATTAATTACGGCTCAATACTGTTATTCCGGAAAAATTCTTCTTTCTGGCTGATCGTTAATTTCCTTAATATTCCTTATATAATCTGCCACTATATCTCTGATAATATCTCCTTCACTCAGAACTTTTCCTTTTGTAAAGGTACTGTAATTTTCTCCTCCACCGGCAAGGAAACCGGTAGTGGCAATTTTATATACTGTACTGTCCGAAAGAGCTTTACCGTTAATTGTAATGGTCTTAATTCTTTCTCCGTCGGGGTTATTTCTCTTATAGGTAATGTTCATACCTGAGAACTGAAGAATGTAGCCGTTACTGAGAGACTGTTCCACTATTTCCCTGATCTGTTTCCCCGTAAGTTCAAGGACTACCATATTAAAATCATATGGTATTACATTATAAAGCTCTCCGTAACTTATATCACCTTTAAAGAGATATTTCCTCAGATGGCTGTTTTCATAAAATGCCGCGTCTGCGCCGGATTTTTTCAGCATTGCCTCTGTAACAAGATAACCCATAGGTGATACTGTATATTTTCTTTTCGTTATATGAATAATTCTGCCGGCTTTCCCCAGTATTTCATTATATTTTGCAGGAACAGCTTTCTCAAAACCGTCTATAAGCTGCTTTACCTGCTCATCTTCTTTTTTCACAAGACTGGGAGATATTAAATGGAGGTTATATACATAATTCATTTCCGTGAATTTTTTCTGGAAACCGAGTTTCATTTCACTCAGGAATCTTCCCTTGGTGCCACCTTCAAGGAGAACTATATTATCTGCCTTAAAAGGCTCCCCTGTTACGGAAAAAGCCTGTCCTCCTCCGCAGAACAAGAGACATGGCTTTTTTCTGGCTCCCGGTAATATATTTTGAAAATCATTGGCAAGCAGAATATTATCGGCGAACTTCTGATTTGTTATAATTATGATTACATCGGCTTCTGCTTCTACTTTACTGTAGTAATTAAGAAGAGCTCCCTTTATATCCCTGATGGCTATACCGGCAATTGATGTTTTCGGTACAAGAGAAGGGATATCAGGGTTGACCAGCCCTATGATACCTACTTTAACACCTTCGAATGGTATTACGACATAAGGTTTAAGTCCCGGCAACAGATTATCTGTTCCCTGAAGCAGTACATTGGCTCCGAGAACAGGGAATTTTGCCTTACCGATTAATTTTACAAGATTGTCCTTACCTGTCATAAAATCTTCTTCTCCCAGAACAGAAGCACTTACACCTGCCATATTAAGGCATTCTATAACAGCTTCTCCTCCTGTACTTTCTGTCAGAGGTGTTCCGTGTAAAAAATTACCTCCGCACAGAAGCAGATTATTCTTTGTTTTACCTGCAATGGTTTGATATTTGTATGCAAGATAAGAAAATCCTCCTGCTTCTACCGTTTCAGGAGGGTTTTTCAATTCTTCCTTTGTTAAAAAGGAATAAACTTCAGAGCCTCCGAGTTGATAGGGCTGAAGATATCCAAGGAGATCGGTAAAATAATAAATATTTACATTTGCTTCGTTTCTATCGGACACATCAGTTTTTTTCTCAATATGAAGGGTAGTGATTATACCGCTCGTGTATCCCTGAACTTCCACATAATCACCTTTTCTCAGGTAATCTACTGTGAGGTTCTTTCTTTCAGGATCTTTATCATCTATAATATTACAACTGCTCAGATTGAGAAGTAACTGTTTTTTTGTTTTATCCTTTTCTATAAGAATGGATTTTGTCTCTTCTCTTATTTCAACAATCTTTCCTCCTGTAAGGACAGATACGTTATCGCCTGTTTCCGTACCGATTCTTGAAAGACTTGATCTTACGGACGGTAGAGCTTCTTCCTGTAATACAGCCGAGGCAACTGCAGTTTTACCCTTTGTGGGATATATAATACCATATACAAGTACTGATTTCCCCTTCAGGTCTGACATGGTTCTGAAACCCGGTGCTACAAGCATTACAGTATTTTTATTTGCAAGTATTTCCTGGTCACCTATTTTAAAAGTTAATTTTTTTTCTGTTACTTCACTTATCTTTCCCCTTACAATCATGGGGCCATGTTTTGCAGTAAGCAGGTTGTTCACATATGAGAGGGGATCGTAAAAGTTAAGAGGGTTAAGTACGGAAGGTTCATGTTTTTCTGTGCCGGGGAAAATAACGGTGGTATAAAACTCATCGTTTATTGAAAAATCTGCAATAGAAACATCTGTTAAATTTTTCATAGCTTTAAGTTCAGTACTTATAGAAAATTTTTTTCTTCCGTACTGAGTGGATGCAGTAATAATATTATTATTTATTTCCAGAATTTTACCTTCATATTCAATTTCCGTTCCCTGTCCTGTAGTGAGTAAAAAGGCAGATTCCGCATCAAAGAGTCCCTCTGCTTTAATTTCATATTTATCGGGATTTTTTGTAGATACAACTACCTGTTCCCCTGTTTTGAAATCTTCAAATTTCGCTTTAACCATGTTTTTTACAAAGTTAGTTTTAGAATCTACAATTACCTGTTTTTCCTCATCTTCTGCCGTCACAATAATGAGATTATTTTTCTTTATATCAATTTCTTCTATTTTACCTGATACGGGTTTAAGCATATCACCCTGTGCCAGTACAATATTACAACATAGAATAAACATTACAATGAACATCCAAAAAACTTTCATCTGACCAATCCTTTCCTTATGAAATAGCACAAGGAATAGCATTGCTATTCCTTGTGTATGTTAGTAACAGGCATGACCGGAGCGGTCACAACCAGATCAGATATTAATCTCCACCGTCACCGCCGCCACCGCCGTCACCGCCGTCTGAAGCGGGAGGAGGAGGAGGAGGAGGAGTATAGGACTGAGAAACACTGGGTGAAAAATTCAGTTGTTTCATCTGACCTGTAGCACTGTCAGTATACTGTATCCCCATACCTGTTGTAAAAGAACTGATACCGCCCAGGGTATTAATTGTAGGATTCCCTATAGTGCCGGTATTTACTCTATAAGTTACGCCACCCATATGAGAACCGCCGTTTTTATCAAGCATATAAACACCATTACTGGGAAGGTTTGCCCTTACATCCTGATTTAAAGTACGATCTCTGAGAGCTGCACTGGTTACATTCTGATCGGTGTAATGGATCATTACAGGATCGCCAACGAGAGCTGTTGTTCCCTGTCCGTTGGCATCTTTAATATAAACATTGAAAAATCCCGTTGTATTGGAAGCACTCTGACGATCAGGGATACCTGCCCCACGGCTCCTCAGGAGAATTTCTGTTCCGTCAGGAGATGTGATTACATAATCTACTCCGGTAAATGTATAGGTACCGAAGCCGCCACCGTTATCATCTGCCACATTGGCATTTACAGTATAAGTATAAGTGGTTTTTGTCACCGTATACTGTCCGTACTGTTCGACGGTAACATCGGTGCTTACATTATTCACTTCAGTAATATCCTTTATTCTGTTGCCTGTTCTTACATCTTTAAAATATTTATGAGCCCATGTATTATTTGCTACCCATCCGTTTTCTCCCCATACCATGGCTCCGCTTAATTCGCCTGTTTCAGTTTTATTTTCAAACTGGCCGTCCCACTGGCCGGATTTACCTGTGTCAACGCCGGTATTTTCCATGTCTTTATCTACCTGTATTACTGTGGTGCCTGCAAAAGCAGATGTGATGGCAAGTAACAGGCACGTCAGCACAATCAGGGCTAACATGATCTTCCTCATAAAATTACCTCCTATGTCAGATTATTAAAGATCGCAACGGGTGACGCGACGATCATTTATATTTCATCAGAATACACTATAGAATAGTCTGCGATCCTCCTTTCATATAAATTTCATTCGTTAATAATAATTATACCTTTAATGAATTCAAATGTTGTTAGCAGAATGTTAAAAATTTTTTAAAATTTCTTAACAACTTGTGATAATACCGGTAAAAAAAAAATCTTTGTAATATTCAATAAAACAATTACCCTGCTGACCTGTCCATAAACATATAATAAAAACGTTCCTCCCGTCACCCGTTACGATTATCATATAAAGAATCACCGGCACCGAGTTTTGCCAGCACATTAAAATCTTCCAGTGTTGTAATATCACCTATAATCTCTGTTCCTGCCGCCACCTGTTTTAAGAGCCTTCTCATAATCTTACCTGACCTGGTTTTAGGTAGTCCTTCTGCAAAACGTATTTCATCAGGTTTTGCCACATGTCCTATTTCAGAGGCTACATGTTGTGACAGTTCGGATTTTAATGATGGTAAAGGTTCTATGCCGGAACAGAGTATAACAAAAGCCACAAGGGCAGAGCCTTTAACATCGTCCGCTCTTCCCACCACTGCCGCTTCCGCCACGGAAGGATGGCTTACAAGAGCACTTTCCACTTCCGCCGTGCCTATACGATGGCCCGATACATTCAATACATCATCAATACGTCCCATAATCCACAGATAACCGTCTTTATCTTTTCTGGCACTGTCTCCTGTGGAATAATAGCCGGGAATATCCTTCCAGTAAGTATATTCGTAACGGACAGGGTCACCCCATACACCGCGTAACATAGAAGGCCATGGCCTCTTTATTACGAGTCTGCCGCCGGAACCGGAAGGCACAGGTTTTCCGTCATCATCGACTATTTCAGGGGCCACGCCGAAGAAAGGCATACCGGCAGAGCCGGGTTTTGTAGCCATAGCTCCCGGCAGAGTGCTTATCATAATGCTTCCAGTCTCTGTCTGCCACCAGGTGTCCACTACAGGACATTTTTTATGGCCTATATGTTCATGATACCATATCCATGCCTGGGGATTTATCGGTTCACCTACCGTTCCCAGGAGTCTTAATGAAGAGAGATCATGTTTTTTCGGCCATTCGTCGCCCCATTGCATAAAAGAACGAATTGCCGTAGGAGCAGTATAAAAAACTGTTACTTTATATTTTTCAATAATCTGCCAGAACCTGTTGGGAGCAGGATAATTCGGTGCCCCTTCGTACAGAAGAACGGTGGTTCCGTTTGCAAGAGGGCCGTATACTCCGTAAGAATGACCCGTAATCCACCCCGTATCGGCAGTACACCAGTAAATATCATCTTCCCTGACATCAAAAATAAAACTATGTGTTAATTTTGTTCCCAGTAAATATCCTGCGGTGCTGTGATAAATACCTTTAGGTTTTCCGGTAGAACCGCTTGTATAGAGAATGAAAAGAATATCTTCACTGTCCATCTCTTCAGGAGGACAGCGGGAAGAAGCATGGTCCATTTCTTCATGCCACCAGAGATCTCTTTCTTTATGCATAGAAATGTCATTTGAAGCCCTTTTTAAGACAATCACTTTTTCCGCTGACTCACAGAAAAAATTTCCACTTTCATCTTTCATATTCATAGCTTCATCTACATATTCTTTCAGAGGTATCAGTTTCCCCCTTCTAAAACTTCCGTCTGCCGTCAGAATGATTTTTGCAGTACAATCTCTGACTCTTTCCGCTATGGACTGAGAGCTGAAGCCGCCGAATACTACGGAATGAATAGCTCCTATACGGGCACAGGAGAGCATGGCCACAAAAGTTTCCGGCACCATTGGCATATAAATGATCACTCTGTCACCTTTTTTTATGCCATTACTTTTAAGTACATTGGAAAAACGGCAAACCTCTTCGTAAAGTTCACGGTAAGTAAGACGTATTTCACTCTTTCCAGTCGGCTCACCTTCCCAGATTATGGCTGTCTTATCTGCTACAGGACTGTTCAGATGTTTATCCAGGCAGTTCACACAGGCATTCAGTTTCCCTCCTGTAAACCATTTTGCATAAGGTAAATTCCATTCACAGCTTCTGTCAAATTCCTTGAACCAGACCAGATGTTCTTTTGCTTTTACAGCCCAGAATTTTTCACTTTCTTCGATAGAAAGCCTGTAAAGTTTCTTATAATCATCTATATGTTTTATAAAGGCTTTTTCCCTGAATGAGTCAGAAGGAGTAAAAGTCCTGTCTTCTTTAAGGCATGTCTCTATATTGACTTCCTGAATTGTTATCAGCTTGTCAAATCCCGTGGAGTGGAGTAATTCTTTCACAAAAGGATTGGGTTTCAGAAGAGAAAAATTACCTCTTTTTACTTTTTTTGCAGCCATTAAAATAATTCTTAAAAACACTGAAGACACATAATCTGCATGCTCCAGATCAAAAGTTATTTTAACGTCGGGAGACAGAGTTCTCCCTTCTGAAATTTCTTTAAGTTTTTCCTTGATGGCTTTTTCGATGGCAGGACAGTTATTGCTCTGAAACTGCCCGCGAAATGCGCATGTAAGTTCTCTGGTTTTAACATCATACTGGAAATTAACCATAGATTAACCTCTCTTTCTATTTTTCACAATGAACAATTCATATTCGTTTGAAACAACACATAAAATTCTCTAAAAAACAAAGAAAATCCTTTATAAATGACAATTTCTTTACGAATAACTTATGATATAATCATCTGTGGGCGGTTGACGGGAAAACGTTAAAGCCAAGGATAGAAAAATGTTTATCAAAAGAAAAAACACTGTTAATTTTATTTTTATTGATGAGAACAAAAGAAATACAATCAGTAAAACTAATTTCCAGATCAGAATATTTCTCAAAGATATTAAGAGCCAGCAATTCGTCTTCATAAGCAGGACGAATAATAGTAAATGCGCCGGATAGTAAAATATTTCTGCCTCTCCGGGAAGCAAACTTATAATCTGTACGGCGTGCTAAAAGTGTTAATGTTTCATCAAGGACAAAATTACTGGTAAAACATCGTTTATTATTATTCTCGATTTGTTCCCAGTATTTTACAGATGCGCTGTGGTACTGGTCTTTGTATAGATATCTGGCTATGAAAGCGCCTGTATCAATATAAATCAAGCTCTTTCTCCATAAAGATATATATCATGGTTTTCAGAAAGGTCACATGGAATATCCCCATAAAAAACCTCTTTATCAGACCAGAAAGTATCTTTTGAGTTGTCTATACTCAGTTTAAGATATCCTGAAAGGGATATCCTGATAAGTTCACTTAAAGAAATACCTTCCTCTATTGCTTTTTGCTCCGCTTTCATCTTTAAATCTTCCGGTAATATAACAGTAGTTCGTTTCATAAAAACCCTTCTTTTTACTGATGTGAGCATAAATAATTCATATTTAATGCCCATAACGCGTGACTGGAAGAATCAATTTATTACATGCTCAATATATAAATATCTATATATAATAATATCATAAAATAAAATGAAATTCTATATAAATTAAAACCATCAATAAGAATTTTATAATATTCTTGACGCCTAATTTATGAAGGGTATTTTTTTATCTAAAATGAAAGGCGGATAATTATGAACAGATATTTTCCAATGTGTTTAACATTGTTTTTAACATTCTTATGCTTTTCCTATGCCTTATGCGAAGATTTTACTCTCGGAGGCATAACCGGCATAATACAGGATCAGCAGAGAAGACCTCTTGAAGGTGTTCAGGTTACTATTACGGGAACGGAATATGTTAATTATACGGATTCTACGGGAACCTTCTTTTTCGGCGAAATCGAGCCGGGAAACTACACACTGTCCATTGTCATGAACGGTTATCAGACACAGACTAAAACTGTGACGGTACAGAAAGGGCAGACCAGATACCTTGTAGTAGACATGATACCGGGCAACGCCGGCACAACAAATACAAACTCTGTCACCACTCTTCAGACAGGAGCATCTGCAAACCATACACTTTATATAGCCAATTCCGGTATCGGCAAAAGTTCTGTCATGCAGAATCAGTCAACAACAAATCCCTACGGAGATAATTACGGAGGAGGATATGAAGACAGGATAAACGGAAGCCTGAATACCGGCACCACTACATGGAGCAGTGATCCCTATTCGGGAGTCGACATTTCCGGCAATGATCCTGCAAACCTGATACCTGCCTATCAGGCCGGCGCAGATCCTGTCTCCGATGCATACAATCCAAACTATGTACAGCCTCCAACAAATACTTCCCAGCAGTTTATGGGAAAGCAGAGTAATAACCTGATGATCATGAGTTCTGGCACAAAACAGGCTATGAGTATCATAGAATGGTTCACCGGCGCAAGCCCCATGTGGGTTGCAATGAACGACTCGGGACTTCTCTTTATTGCAGACTCTTCCAATGTTATAACATCTATCAATACATCAGGGAGTAACCAGGTTACAGGCACCATATCGATGGGACAGAATATGGTTACAGATATGGCAGTAGGGAATTCCGGCACAAGGCTCTTCTGCACCCTTGCGGCAGCAGAACCGTCTGTAGCGGTAATAGACTGTTCCGGCGGAGGACTCGTTAATGTCAAAACCATAACATTAGGAAGAATGAAAGACGGGACTGCTGCCTATCCCTGGGGAGTGGGAACTCACAAATCGGGCCATACCGCCTATGTTGCAATGGGACATCAGACAGGAGGAGAACTGGTTGCCATAGATACGGAAACGAATTCCGTCATGTACCACGTCACGGTGGGTCAGAATGCTTTCGGTGTGGCAGTTACGCCTGACGGAAGAAAAGTCTATGTGGCAAATCAGAATTCTGCAAATGTGTCAGTAGTGGATACGGGAAGCAAGCAGGTAATAGCAACAGTTCCTGTAGACTACAGTCCTGTCAGAATTGCCATTACACCTGACGGAACAAAAGCCTATGTTACAAATAAATGTTCCGGCGGGAACGGTACTGTGTCCGTTATAGATACAGGAACAAATTCCGTAATATCCACTATACCCGTCGGGAGAGAGCCGGCAGGCATATGTGTTTCCAGAGACGGAAAAATGGTCTATGTGGCGAACAAAGGTTCTGACTCTATCACAATGATAGATAGTTCCAGAAATACAGTTGTCGGGACTGTGCCGACATGCCAGGGTGGTATGCCGAATTCCGTAGTGGCAAAGTAAATTTTCCGTAAACGATTACATAATAAAATGTCTGACTTATTTCATAATAACGTAAGGGGAAATAAGTCAGACACTTTTATTTTATTCACAAAAGTGCTTTCCCGTCATTTATATTTTTTTACGATATGAAACTTTTTTTATTTTTCGATGGTTATATTGTATAGATATTATTATGAAAATGAAAATCGTGAAGAGTAAAGAGTGAAGGGTGAAGAGAGTCATAAGTTCTCATTCTTCGTTGTGAACACCCGGTCGTGACAATTACTGAATATCAGGAGGTAATAATCTATGAAAATCAATCATAATCCGCCACAGATACAGATAGGCGAGGTGAATTTTCGAGAACCTGCAAAACAGGCAAATACAGAGACAAAGGATATGGTATCTTTAGGAAATTCAGAGCAACCTGACAATATATGCAAATTGAAAGATATGGCGTCACATGGTGAGAATAAATTCAAGATAGCCGGGAAAATCGCACTTATAGCAGGCGGAAGTATCCTTATGGGTGCTGCTCTGGGAGGCTCCCTTGTTACACTTCCTATGGTATTGCTTACCGATATGTCTTTAAAGGCAGCAGCCATTGCAGGAGGAGTTACGGGACTGCTTGCAGGGCCGGCGGTAATGGTCGGATTTATGGAAGATGGCAATACAGGCAATAACGCTCCTGCCGGATTACCGCTGAACCCGGATCAATATAATGCCGGAGATTTCGGCCTTCCAAGAGATCCGGACGATCCGCTCTATGGAACTTAATTAATTTTACTATACTTTTGCACTTTTTCATAATTTCCTTGTTTTTACTGACTTTATAGTTAAATAGGTTCCGGGTTCCGGGTTCTGGGTTTTAATCTTCCTAACCCAACACCCAACACCTAAAACCTGAAAATTGAATAGATTATTTTTTTACAATTTTTAAAATCTGCAAAAGTATAGTAATTTTATATAATTTTTGAAATATTTTATTGATTATATATGTCCATTGATTTTTAAAAACCTATAAAAATTTTCTTTATCTATATCTGGATTGTTTCGCGATCCAGTTTTTTTTACGAAACAATTTTTGACACGTCACATAATTTCTGGTAATCTTCTTTATATAATTATAATGGAGGATGATAACATGGCATTAATCATTCATGCCCCGGAAGAAAACTATTCTCTGGAGAATTTTCACAATACGAAATTATTCATGGCAGGAGGCATAACAGGGTGCTCTGACTGGCAGAGTAAACTTATAGAACTGCTGAAAGATGTTCCAAATCTGACGATATACAATCCCAGAAGAGACAATTTCGAAAACGCCGGAGAAAAAGAAATGGAAAGCCAGATTGTATGGGAATATGAACATCTCCAGAAAGCAGATATAATTTCTTTCTGGTTTTCTAAAGAAACACTCTGTCCAATAACACTTTACGAACTGGGTCTCCATGGGAATTACGGCAATACCGTAATAGGCATTGACCCGGAATATAAAAGAAAAAAAGATATAGAAATTCAGTCAAAGCTGGCAGGAAGAGAAGGTCCTGTCGTATATTCCCTGAAAGATCTGGCTTCTGAAATTATTAACATGGTCGGGCAAAACAAAGAATAATCTTAAAGCAACGATTTATCCAAATTTTTAAAACTGCTTTTCTTCGATGCCTTCAGGGTATATACCATGTTTAATAGCATTGTACCACATCTTTTTCATATCAGAAGATATAAGATTCAGTTCATTAAATATTTCCATTGTAAATTCGATTGCTCCGAGACCGCTCGCTGTAATGATATGGTCATCGCCTGCCGCGAGAGAATCAATGTAAAAATCACTGTCAGAATATGACGGAACCATTTTTGACAGATATTTCAGCGAATTACTCGTATGTTTTCTGTTATGCACAAGTCCGGCTCTTGCCAGTACCGTTGTAGCGGCACATATTGCTGCAACAGGTATTTTTGCCTTTTCCAGGCGATGCAGAAATTCTTCTGTTTCAGTAACAGGATAGTCTACTTCCCACATGTGACCTCCGGGGAGAATGAAAACAAGTATATCTTCCATATTAACTTTTGATAGGACTGTATCAGGGATAACATGTAAACCTCCCATAGAAACTACAGTTTTATCTGTAAATCCCGCTGTTACCACGTCAATTTTACAAATACGGCGGAGTTCGGGAAGAATGTAACCGACCTCCCAGTCTGCATAACCGTCAAATATCAATACATAAGCTTTTTTCATATTAATCTTCCTTTCATACAGGTTTATTCTTCTAAATGATGGACACAATAATTAACAAGGGCTTTTTCTGAAATTTCTCCGTCACCGATTTTTATTTTTCTCTTCGGTTTTATCAGTTTACCCTGAGACGTTCCATGGAATATTACTTTTGCATCGGCTATGGCTACTATTCTAACAGGCTCATTGGAAAATGCTTTACCTGTTTCAGTTTTTCCCTCTGTTATCAATAATTTCTTCGTATATTTTATGTTTAATAGTGACCGCTCCCACTGCCAAGTCCTAATGGACTATGGCAGGGGCTTCCAGAGCTTCCATGCTCAAGGACTCCAGGCCCGAGTCCTTTATATATATGGCTGAATTATAGTCTCTTGGAAT
>JBEHWP010000033.1:0-17244 GCA_040217665.1 Vulcanimicrobiota bacterium | reverse complement strand
AAATCAATGGTTATAGCTTTTTTATCTGCCAGCATCTGATTGAGAACAATATTCTCTTTCACGAAACTTATATAATCTTCTTCCATAAGTTTGAGAGTCAGCTTTCCTGACTCTATAGCTGTCAGATCAAGTAGATCATATAACAGTACATTCATATATTTACCTGCTTTTTCGATATTTCGCAAAAATTTAACCTGCTTTTCAGTCAGATTGCTGCCAATATATTCCAGGATATAAGAAAGAGTGGTTGTTATACTTCCTATAGGATTCCTGAGGTCATGAGCAGCCATACCGAGAAATTCGTTTTTCAAATCATTAAGTTGTTTTAATTTTTCATTCTGTTTTGCCAGAAGATCTCTTGCATGTTTAAGCTCTAAATGAGTTTTTACTCTGGCAAGTAATTCTGATGAGTTAAAAGGTTTTGTCACATAATCAACGGCTCCCATCTCGAAACCTGTTACTATATCCTCTTTTTCTGACCTGGCAGTCAAAAAAATGACCGGTATATCCTTTGTTTCAGGAGAAGATTTCAGGGTTTTACATACATCATATCCGTCTATCCCCGGCATCATAATATCAAGTAAAATGAGATCGGGCTTAATCTCTCTGAGCATATCCAGAGCCTCATATCCGCTGTTTGCTATGGCAAGTTCATAATTTACTTTCATCAGAATTTTTCCCAGAAGCTGAAGGTTAACCCTTGTATCATCTACTATTAAAATCAAGGGAACTGCCTGTTCATCCTTATGTCCATCCATTGTCATTTTATTAACACTCCTTATCAATCAAACTCTTGACTTTTTTTATCAAATCAGGGAAAGAAGCCATCACCTTCTCTATACCTTTTCTGTCAAAATCTTCACAGTTTTTAAATAATCTATCTGACCAGTCAGCCAATAGAGATAAACTATATTTAACAGACAGATTATTAATTTCTCTACCAAACTCCATAATTCTATTTACAATAAAATTTTTCTTCCCATAATTCCATTTTTCCATAAATTCTGTTTCCAGAATGGTAACTAGTTCGGGAATAATTGCTTTCGTATCTTCTGTAATTGCATCTTTACAAATAACTATTTCATCTGTATCCACATCCTTTTTATTACAGGGGAAAAAATGTAATAATTTATTCAACAAATCCATTCTTGTCACAGGTTTTGTTAAATACCCATCACAGCCTGATTTCATTATTAATTCTTCATCTTCTTTCATAGCAGAAGCTGTAAGGGCAATAACAGGTATTGAGTTTAATTTCATATCTTTTTTTAAGAGTCTTGTAGCCTGGTAGCCGTTCATAACAGGCATTTTCATATCCATAAGTATCAAATCAGGAAAATGAGTTTTTGACATTATTATAGCTTCTTTTCCGTTTTCTGCTTCTATCGTATTTATATTATGAAGTGTAAGAAATTCCTTCAGTAATGACCTGTTAGCCATAATGTCATCTACTATTAATACGAGAAGGTTATCAAAATTTATAAAATTTAAGTCTGCAGATTTGACCTTTACATCTACCATATCAGTTACACTTACCTGTTTGAGTATTACGGTAAAAGTGCTTCCTTTACCACTCTTGCTGACAAGAAAAATTTCTCCTCCCATTATATCTACAAGTCTTTTAGTAATAGCGAGGCCCAGTCCGGTACCGCCATATTTACCGTGCCCCTGTCTGATACCCTGCCTGAACGCTTCAAAAATTAATGTTTGATATTCTTCTCCTATTCCAATACCTGTATCTTCTATCATAAATATAACATTTACTATATTTTCTTTAATATATTCCTCTCTCACATCTATTCTGACATAACCTTTATCTGTAAACTTGACGGCATTTCCTACAAGATTAAAAAGTATCTGTTTTACCCTCAATTCATCCAGGAATAATCCTTCAGGCAAAGAAGAAGAGATATGAAATTTGAGTTCAAGGTCTTTATCTTTTACTTTTTGAGAAAATATAAGTATTATGTCCTCAATCAGAGAAGGTAAATTCACCGCTACAGGCTGGATTTCCATTTTACCTGCTTCAATTTTGGAAAGATCGAGAATATCATTGATCAGGGCCATAAGTGTCTTTCCACCTGCCATAATAGAACCTGCATAGGTTTTGAGTTTTTCATCGGCAATCTGATGTTCCAGAATTTCTGCAAATCCCAGAATAGCATTCATAGGGGTTCTTATTTCATGGCTCATATTTGCCAGGAAATCGCTTTTTGCCCTGTTTGCAACTTCAGCAGAAAAAGCCATCTGTCTGGCACTGGCTATTGCTTCTTCTAATTGCTTATTTAATGCCTCAGTTTCTTCCTTGGATTTTCTGAGTTCTTCTTCTACTTCTTTCATCATTTGCGTTCTGTTCCAGACCTTAATAAGTGAATCTACAAGCAGATAAAACTCTTCTCTGTTAAAAGGTTTTTTTACATAATAAATATCATGTTTAAGGCTATCCCTCAATCTATCAGGAGATATATCGGAAAAGGCAGTAACAATAATAATAATAACGTCATGATCGATTTTTCTGAGTTCTCTGGCAGCAGTAAGACCGTCAATTCCTGGCATTCTCATATCCAGGATACAGATAGGAATTCTGTTTCCTTTTTTATATTCAGAAGAAAAATATTCCAGAAGAGCTGTTCCGTTATCAAATGTATCAAGGGTAAAATCTACATCTTTAACATCTCTTTCGAAAAAATCAAAATTATCCTGTTTTCTCATAAATATATGTTTATATAATGTTAAGAGGCTTTTACTGTCATCTGCTACAAGAATATGTTTGTTATAATTTTGCACGGCTATTCCTATCTCCATAATAAATTTTATTCCCCTGTTTATAATCGTGACGCGTGACGCGTGACGGGAGGACAGTAACCATAATTATCATTTCTTTATAATCTTTGTTATCGGATAATTTTATAGCTTCTATAGAGTTTTTCAGCAAATTATTTATTTGTTTTAAGATCCTATCCGAACAGTAATCTAATACCTTCCGTTAGGTGAGGCTCTTCCCAAAAACCTGTAATCCTTATGATATAGATCGGTGGAAACTAAAATATCTTTTATAGCTAAAGGTTGTTCTTTAATTGCAGATAAAGAATTACCGGTAATAAGAGGACAGATAAATCCTGCAATGTATGTAAATGCTGTGTCGTTGGAAGTTTCTCTCTTATTCATAATTATATTCTATATGAAAAATACGATATAAGCAAGTATAAACACAATAAAAATAACCCGCCCAAGAGGAATCGAACCTCCGACCTGCGGATTAGGAATCCGTCGCTCTATCCCCTGAGCTATGGGCGGATTTTAGATTTTATATTATAACATAAAACAATATTAAAGACAAGATTTTTCGATTTAAAATTCAATCAAAAATTTATATCAAAAAACACCTTGACATTATATAATTTTGTCGTGAAAATAATAAAGTATATATTAATAACATCAGAAAAAAAGGAGTGAATTTAAATGGGTTTAGGCAGTATAGGGAAAAGTGTAAGTAAAGCAGGAAAAAGTCTGGGAAAAGCAGGAAAGGGCATTGGAAAGGGCCTGGGTAAAACAGCTAAAGGACTGGCAAAAACAGGGTTAAATGCTTCAGGATTAAAAGATATAGCCAGCGGAAATGTAAAAGGAATATTAAAAGGTGTAACAGGGGGAGCCATAAATTCAATGACAGGCGGACTCGGCGGTGTTGCAATTGGTGCCATTGAAGGCGGTTCAAAAGATGGAGTAAAAGGTGCCGTTGAAGGCGGCCTTAATGGCATACTGGGTAATTTACTCGAAGAGTAAACAGGATAAAAAATTCAGCAAATCATTTATATCAGGCGGACATGTAAAAGGAGGTTTATTAACAAACCTCCTTTTGTACATGGAGGCACATTTCCCGATACCATATACATTGAAATCTCCCGGTATATCAATTTTGGGAGGACCTGTAATAAAAGCGATAGGAGGTAGTTTTTCCACTAACTCTAAAGGTAATTCATCTATTTTTTCTATAATCTTTCCTTCCAGTACAGAACACTTTGAACAGGTATAATCAGACCAGTAATAATAAATATTTCCTTTTTTCCAGTAAAGAGATGGCATTTCAAAGGGGTGAAGTATTTTTTCCAGTGTTTCACCTTTTATTATTTCATCCTTTAAACTTCGAAAACATCCTTTCTCTTCTGCAATAGCAAGATGTTTAACATGGGAAGGATCAATGCCAATAACTTTACAGGCAAGCTGATCCAGAGCAAGAAAGCCTGTTCCTCCGAGAAGCAAATTCAAATCTTCCACTTCATGCCCCAGATCTGCAGGTCCGTTTCCTTGCAGCCCGTTTGAAGCATCTATTACAGAGAGAGAAGGGTTTATTACCGAGGCAAGTTCTGCTATGTTCCTGTGGAGATTCCTGTGAAATAAATTTTTATTTCCCGGTGAAAGAAGTCCTTTCTGATTTTTAAGTCCCAGGCTTACTGTGGTCTGATAATGGGTCTTGAGTTTCGATACATTTATATATTCTCTTTCGAAAACTATCCCGGGAAGGCTGATTAAATCATTTATCTTTTTCCCGGGAACCAGATCAAGATTCATCATGGTCACACCTTTTTCCTTACACATATCTCTATAACCGGAAACAGCAAAAGTTTCTTCTACAGGAAAATCAATGGGAACAGGGCCTTCTCCTATCACTATATCGCCAAATCCTTTTTCGTGCAGGTAATCTATTATACCTGCCACGACGTGAGGATTTGTAATATAAGGAGACGACGGCCATGTTGGCAGGGCTATATTAGGTTTTATAAATATCTTTTCTTTTTGAGGAATATAAGAAAGTTCCTCAAGCATAGTCTTTACAGATGAAGCTATAGATTCTTTTACTTTTTTTATTATAAGTGTCATAATGAAGGATTTTAACATAAAACGATGAAATTATCTACAGGAAATCTGATAATACAGAGTTAGACAAAAAATTAAGGAGCTGATAGAAGTGATAGATGAAAAATCCAGAGCAAAACTTGATGAACTCACAAGAAAAAGTGTTGATACCCTTCGTTTCCTGGCTATAGACGGAATACAGGCAGCCAACTCCGGTCATCCAGGACTTCCTATGGGAATGGCAGATGTAGCCTATATTATATGGACTAAATATTTAAAACATAATCCGGGAAATCCGAAATGGCCAGACAGGGACAGATTTGTTCTTTCTGCAGGTCATGGTTCCATGTTACTTTACAGTCTGCTCCATCTCACAGGCTATGATCTCACACTGGAAGATTTAAAAAAATTCCGTCAGTGGGGCAGTAAAACTCCCGGACATCCCGAAAGCCATCTTACCGGAGGGGTAGAAACAACAACAGGACCTCTGGGACAGGGTTTCTGCAACGGCATAGGTATGGCCATAGCAAAAAGATTTCTTGCATCCCGTTTTAACCGTCCCGGTTATCCGGTAGTGGACTATAAAATATATGCCATTGTAAGTGATGGAGATTTAATGGAAGGGGTAACACATGAAGCTGCATCTCTTGCAGGCCATCTGGGACTCAATGAATTAATATACATTTATGATGACAATGGAATAACAATTGACGGAAGTACAGACCTTGCCTTCACAGAAGACAGGGGAAAAAGGTTTGAAGCATACGGATGGTTTGTCCAGCATATTAACGGCCATGACCATGAAGAAATAATAAATGCCATTAATAAAGCAAGAGAAGAACAGGAGAGACCGTCTATTATAATGGCAAAAACCATTATAGGTTACGGAAGTCCTAACAGATCAGGGAAATCAAAAGTCCATGGTGAACCCCTTGGCGCAGAAGAAATAGCTCTTACCCGTAAAGCTCTTCAGTGGCCTGAAGCAAAGTTTTATATACCTGACGATGTCCTCAGCCATTACAGAAAAGCAGTAACAAAGGGAATAGAAGCTGAAAAAAACTGGCAGCATATGATGGAAAAATATGGCACTGAATACAGTGAACAGTCTGCACAGTTTAAAGAATGGATGAGCGGTCCATTACCTTCAGGGTGGAATGAAGATCTTCCTGAATTTAAAGAAGGTACCTCTCTGGCAACAAGGGCTTCTTCAGGAAAGGTACTTAACGTAATAGCAAAAAAAGTGGGAAATATTCTCGGAGGCTCTGCAGACCTTCATCCGTCAAACAATACCTATCTCGAAGGATTTACTCCGCTGAAAAAAGGCGATTTTTCAGGAAGAAACATGCATTTCGGTATAAGAGAACATGGCATGGGCAGTATAATGAACGGTATGGCCCTGAACGGTGGTATTATCCCCTATGGAGGCACATTCCTTGTATTTTCCGATTATATGAAAGGTTCCATAAGACTCGCTGCCATTATGGGGATTCAGGTGATTTACGTATTTACCCATGACAGTATAGGTCTCGGAGAAGACGGGCCGACACACCAGGCTGTGGAACATATAGCTTCTCTGAGAGCAATACCGGGTCTTACCGTAATAAGGCCTGCCGACGGGAACGAGACAGTTCAGGCATGGATTTCTGCCATTGAAAACACCGGAGGGCCGACTGCTCTCATACTTACAAGACAGGCAGTTCCGTCACTGGATCAGAGCAAATTTAACAGTGCAAGAGGACTTCACAGAGGAGCTTACATAGTTACCGGTTCTGAAAAACCTGAGATTATACTCATAGGAACCGGTTCCGAAATCCATATAGCTCTGGAAGCTTACAATAAATTATTGGAAGAAGGTATTGGTGCCAGAGTTGTAAGTATGCCGTCGTGGGAACTCTTCGATAAAGAGCCGGAAGAATATAAAAAAGAAATACTCCCGGAATCTGTTCCCAAGGTGGCTATTGAAGCAGGTGTGAGACAGGGATGGGATAAATATATCGGCACAAATGGTGAAGTGATAAGTATTGACAGATTCGGCGCATCTGCTCCTTACAAAATTATTTATCAGGAATACGGGTTAACCTGTGAAGCTATGGTTAAAGTGGCAAAAAAAATTCTCTGTAAATAATTTATATAACTATAATTTTTCTCAAATAAAATCCGATAATAAAATAAAAAGATTATCGGATTTTATTATTTCTTCAGGAGGAATTAAATTATGAACAAATCGATTCAAAACAAAACTCTTCTTATATTCATACCTTCTATAATAATAATTATTATATCTCTATGTATAACCTATATAAAATCATCTGAAACCTTAATGAAAAATCAAAAAGAACAATTAAAACTCGTATGTGATAAAACAGTTATAGAACTGGAGGAATGGATACAGAATTCTGAAACAAATGCTTACCTTTTCAGTGAAAACGGTGTTTTTAAAAGTGCCTGCAGCGGAAAACGTATGGATGAAGCAAGAGAAAGAGTCAAAATATATCATAAAAAATGTCCCTTTTATGAAAATATCTTTGTAGCGAATAAAAATGGAGAAATTTTCATAGACTCCATAGAAGGTAAATCTACAGGAGTTAATATAAGTAAAATGCCTGAATACAGAATAAATGCAGAAAAAGCAGAAGAAGGAGAAACATGGGTGGGAGATGCAGAAAAATCACCTGCCACAGGCAAAGCTGTAAGTTTAATTACCGCTCCCGTTACGGACAGAGGAGAATTTGTCGGTATTATGGGTACACCTGTTGAACTTGAAACTTTCTCTGATCAATTCATAACAACCTTTAAAATCGGAGAAACAGGTTATATATATATAGTAGATAAAAGGGGAAGAATGATTTCTCATCCCGACAAAGAACTTATTTTCAAACTGAATATATCTGAATTCGACTGGGGTAAAAAGATATTATCAGGGAAAAGTGACTATATAACATATAACTGGAATGGGAAAGAAAGAGTTGCTTTCTACAATACCTGTGAAAAAACAGGTTGGAAAATAGTAACTGCAATAACTGCAGGTGAATTAAAGGGACATTTACAGGCTATTAAATTTATATCTTTATTTATAGGAATTATAATAGCTGCCATAATGATAATAATGATATATTGTTTAACAACTTATATAGTCAGGCCTATAAAAAATATGTCTGATATTATGAAAGATATAGCAGAAGGCGAAGGAGATCTGACAAAAAGAATTTCCATAACATCAGAAGACGAAATAGGTCAAATGGCACAATATTTCAATAAATTTATAGATAAACTTCAGAATATAATTAAAGAAGTATCCAGGAATACAGAAAGCCTATCTGCCTCATCAAAAGAACTTTCTAAAATTTCCAGTGAAATGGCTGCAGGTTCACAGGAAATGGATAGTCAGGCAGGCATGGTTGCTTCTGCAGGAGAAGAATTATCTGCCAATATCAACAATATAGCTGCCGGCTCTGAAGAAATGTCTGCTGTTATAAATACTGTAGCATCTGCCATAGAAGAAATGAGTGCTTCCATAGGAGATGTGGCAAAAAATATGGAAAAAGAAGCAAGTATTGCCAGGGAAGCAAACAATCAGACAGGAGAGGCAAAAAAAATC
Source organism: Vulcanimicrobiota bacterium (assembly GCA_040217665.1). Taxonomy (GTDB): domain Bacteria; phylum Vulcanimicrobiota; class SpSt-956; order SpSt-956; family JAKJGF01; genus CALARM01. The sequence continues at coordinate 8,792 of JBEHWP010000033.1, read as the reverse complement.
ATGGCAAAACTCGGAGAATCTGCAAAAGAAATAGGAACCATTGTAGAGCTGATAAATGATATAGCAGATCAAACAAATCTTCTGGCACTGAACGCAACAATCGAAGCGGCAAGAGCAGGAGAAGCGGGAAAAGGATTTGCCGTAGTAGCAAATGAAGTAAAAGAACTCGCAAAACAGAGCAGTGAAGCTACAGGAAAAATTAACAGTAAAATAGAAATCATACAGAATAATACTGAAAAATCTGTAAAAGCCATAAATGAAGTGGCTTTAATAATTAATGAAGTAACAAAAATAGCTACGTCAATAGCAGCTTCAATAGAAGAACAATCTGTAACAGTAAATGAAATTTCTCAGAATATATCAGGTGCTTCAGAAGCTTCCGGCGAAACATCGAGAAATATCCAGGAAGGGGCAAAAGGAGCCAATGAAGTATCAGGTAATATTCATGCTATAAAGGAAGTAACAGGTATGGTATCTAATTCTGCAATGGAAACGAGCTCAAATGCCCAGGAACTTGAAAAGCTGGCAGAAAATCTGAAGAATATTTTAGGACAGTTTAAATTACAGTGACCGGTAGTAACGTGACAATGTCACATTTAATAAAATAGCAATTAACTGTTAGTTTTCAGTTAATAATTAAAGCTAATAGCTAAGTACCGCAACAGGTAAATTGGTATCCAAAAAATATGGAACACGCTCCTGTCCCTGGCCGGGCTCTGTAGGAAAAGATATGCCGTATTAAAAGAGAGTTGTAAATTATATAGACGCAAAATATTAACAGTCTGCAAAACCAGTTTGCCACACAACAGGATCATATCTTTTCCGGAAGAGTCCGGCCAGGGACAGGTTTTAGAAATGGGTATGAACTTATCTGGAGCGGTACTAAGAACTAAAAACTAATAACTATTTTATTAAAGCAGGTAATATGACAATGTCAAGGTAAGATATTAAAGCTGTTTTTCACTTCTCACTGAAAACTATAAAATTGCTTACTCTGTCCTGACCTATAATGCCTGCTGCAGAATGTAAAGTAAGAAGGTTCTTTACATACATCTGTGTGGAAGATCCTCCATCCAGGTTAAGAGCCTTCTCACAGTTCCAGTTCATAGAATATATGGCACCGGCAAATTCATTCAATGTAAGGCCTCCAGAAATAGTACTTTCTGTGGCAATAAGAAGTATATTGCCGTCTCTGTCAAGACCTATGGCACTTCTGGAAGCTTCTTCCCTGTCTTTATATTCTTTATAGACATGACCGTTCCATATAAGTATGGGAAATGATTGAAGTGCCTCTGTAACATCTGTATCGTAAAAAGACTCTTTTTTACATATTCCATAGGGGTCTCTGGCATCGGCTGTTACGTAAAATATTCCTGAATAATCCCAGTAATCTGTAAGAGGGTTTATTTTTTTGCCTTTTGACATAAAAAGACCTATAGGTGTAAAATCCTCACCGGGGGCAAAGAAACCACCGTTTATCGCAGCAATTACTTTACTGTCTTTTTTTATATCCTCTACCGTTATTCCTCTGTTATAGTAAAGATTTATATTATATTTAAGAGGATTAATTCTGGCCATATAAATAAAAAATTTAACACCTGTAGATTTTTTAAATTCCTTCTTTACAAGAGGAATTTTTTTTGAAAGCTGTGATGGAGAATTTTTTTTCTTTATATTCTTTAAACCTGCAGGAATATATACGGAATCACCCGGCTCTATAGTATCAACATTTTTTATATGCCTGTTCAGTGATATGAATTCATCATAAGAGAACATTCTTGTAGTATTTGCACAGTATATAGAATAAAAAGTATCACCGGGTTTTACCTTATACTTTACGAAGGACATACCGGTATGTGCCTGTTTGAGGATATTATAAGAAGAAAAATTTTTATGGAGAATATGTCTGGTAAAATCTACGGCATTATCCAGGGATGTTTTATTAAATGATGATACACAGCCTGTTATAAATACAATCACTATGAGCAATGTAAATCTTGTAATATAAAACATAAGATTATTCTCCACGGTAGACCATCTTCACAAAGTATCGCAAGAATAACCTTATAATTAAATTCTATAAAGATATACAAAATTCCTGTTTATTTTTTTAATTATTTAGATAACTATTTACTCACCACTCACTACTTAACCGCTTTTAATATATCCTCTCTAAATTCTCTGGCAGAGGCATATCTTTCGTCTTCCCTCTTTCTTACCGACTTATCAACTACCCGTGCAAGTTCAGCAGGTATATGACCGGCACGTTCTCTTACAGGTATGGGATTTTCACTCAGAACCAGAAGTAGAGGATCTGCATATTTTCTTACATCTATTCTCATACCATTTTTTACTGCCATCATACAATCAAGAGGTGACGGATAATCAAAAGGATATTTACCTGTAAGAAGATAATAAAGGCTTACCCCCATAGAATATACATCTGCAGGAGGTTTTACATATTTATAATTAAGCAGTTGTTCCGGTGCCATAAAAATAACAGTTCCAGCCACTTCACCGTCTTTTGTCATCATAGAACCTCCTGCTTCTTCGAAATTCTTGGCAAGTCCGAAATCACTGAGCTTTGCCTTTATACCTTTACTGTCTCTATGAAGAAGAATATTCTGAGGTTTTATATCTCTGTGAATATAATTTTTTGAATGGGCAAATTGAAGACCTTCCAGACTCTGACAGATAATATCACATGCTTCAAGGTACGGTACGGGGCCTGTATATTTTTTTATAAGCAAATCAGAGGCATCTCCGTCACCGAGGAATTCAATGGCAAAATAGTGATCCTTTCCCGTATGACCCTGATCATAAAGCCTTACTATATTGGGATGTATAAGCCTGGAAATTACCAGCATTTCTCTCTGAAACAGTTTCTTGTTTTTTTCCGACATGGCTGCCATAGGGAGAATTCTCTTGAGTGCTACAAGCCTTCCTGTTATTGTATGCCATGCTTTATATACCTCCCCCATACCGCCTTTTCCAAGTAATGACAGTAATTCATAATCTCCCATTTTATCGCGGAAAGTTCCTTCTTTTCTGGGAGGTTTGCACAGAGGACAGTAATATACGGCACTGTCTGTGAACTCATCTCTTTTTCCGTCCCTGTTTGCCATGTCACTTACATCTTTACGGCATCCTGCACATAAGACAGGAGTTTCTTCTATAGTATAAGCTTTTTCCTGTTTTTTTCGGGTACATTCCCTGCATGTATAAACAAGACCTTCCAGGTCGTCAGCTTTTTTCCCTGCAAGTTCTCCGAGGACATCTTTCCCGCATTCGATACAGTTTACTTCCGGTGAAAGGAAAAGAGTTCCTTCTGCTTCACCTGTAATATCTTCTTCACGGGCTATATTTATTGTGAGAAGAGTTTTCCCAACCCTGATAGAATCTTTATCTGAAAGCTGTATCAGTTCACCTTTACCGAGTTTCCTGTCATTTACCTTTGTACCGTTGGTACTTCCCAGATCCTTTAAAAAACAGTAAGGAGGATTCAATTCAAGAATAAAATGATGGCGTGATATATAACCGTCTCCTTTAAGCTGTGAATGGGTATTTATTTTTGATCTTCCCACTACAAAGGTATCATGACGGTCAAATACAAAATCTTCTTTACCTCCGGGCCCTTCCTCTATTCTGAGTATAACCTTCATTTTTTTACTGTCTTCAACAGGTTTGATTATACCCAGGGATTTCTTCACATTATGCTCTATTATTTCTGCCCTTACTGCAGGAACAGTCATAAAATCCAGGAGTTTTTTCAGATATTCCCTGTGTTTTTCCGTAGTTTTTTTATCCTTTAAAAATTCCATGAGCCGTTTTTCATATATGACTTCCTGTATGTCTCTGTCAAGCTGAATAGCCTTTTTATAACTCCGGTCCGCTTCATCATAGAGGTCAAGTTTATCATAAATATGGCCAAGGGCAATATGATAACCTGCCTCATCGGGTTTTAAAGCAAGGGCTTTAAGATAATGCTCTTTTGCCTGAAGAAAATCTCCCTGAAGCAGATATGCATTCCCCATACTGGCAAAAGCGGCAGGATCTTCAGATTTTGTTCCTTCTTTAAATTTCTCTATAGCTTTATCATAGTCTTTTTTATCAAGCAGTTTTGATCCTTCTTCTATAAAATCCTCTTTTTTATCTACTTTCAATTTCTGCTGATTTAATTCAATCCATTTCTTAATTTTTCCCGTATGTTCGGAAAGAACATCTTTGTAAAGGGCATATAAAGGGGATCTCAGATAACTGTTATAAACCAGTTCATAAAGCTCCACTCTTTTAGGAAGATCAAGTGTCTGAATTATTTCAGGTTTTACATTTCTTTTTTTAAGTTCTTCACAGAGTGCCGAAAGTTCCTCTTCAGGATCTTTCATGTAATTTAATACAGTCTTTGTATAGTCATTCTCGTTATTTCTGAATAGCTCTTTCACCGAAAGAGTTATTTCCTGAATACATGTTTTTTCAAAGGATTTAGTATAAATAGATTTTATAAAGGAGGAAGCAAAACACTGGGCTGCCATACCTCCTACAAGCTGAACAAGACCAAGAACTTCTTCACCCATAATGATCTCTCCATTCGTGATGCGTAACGCGTGACGCGTGACGCGTAATAATAATCAGAATATCAGCCATGACACATGTTTTTTACAGTATGTAAAAATTAAAAAAGCTTCTTCTCAAGGTGTCACTATATTCAATCATTATAATAAAAAAATTAATGGTTGAAAAGAGACCATGATTTTCAAGATTATTAAGATTAACAGGATTATATAATTTTTACTAACAGCTATGACCGGAGTGGTCACAAGCAGTTATGAAAATTAATAAACGGTGAAGCATAAGACGTTATCATTTTTATATAAATTTTCTTAATTCTGATCCTGTTCACTCTATAATCGCTTAATTCCGGTCAAATTTCAACCAGATTAACAAAACTCAAGTTTTAACCTTTATTTTCAGGTTTAATATCTTTAAGAAGACTCAATAAGTCATTGGGGTTGGATTGATCCTTTGGATTTTCCTTTACCTTTTCCTTATCAAAGAAAGGAGCAGGAACAAAATTCCATTTATCAGGTGTAAGAACAGACATAGTCTGTCCCTGAACAAGCATTTCATCCCACGGAGTATCCTGTGCCCAGTCTGTTTTAGTATAACCGTATTTAGAAGGTCTGGGTTTATCGGTAGGAAGATAAACTGAGAGACCATGAGAATCCCTGTAAAGCTCGGAATGCTGTTCTGCTATAATAGCACCTTTTGTTGCACCCAGAAGATTTGATGCCTTTTCTTTTATTGACGTATCGGACAGGTCTTTACTTTCCAGTATCTTTGTAGCAAAATCTATTATATCCCTGAACTGACCGTACGGTTCAATAAAGGGAATGGTTTTACTGTATGATTCTGTTTTATTTGCAATTTTTCTCACAAGGTCAAGGGCATCAGGTTTTGCCATTACTTCCCGTGCAAAATCAGACGCTGCTGCTGCAACAGTGTCCATTTTACTTAAATCTATGGCAGAAAGAGTCGGCAGCTGATCCTGTGTTTTTGCACTTTCTTCTATAATCTTCTTTGCCACCTGTTCCGGTTCAATAGATATCTTCTTTTCTGCCATAAAGTTCAGGGCTCTGATAAGCTTGCCTTCTTCTCCCAGTATACTGGAATAAGGCCATCCGCCATTTCCTTCCGCTTCTTCGGAACCTATCATTATTTTTGCCTGATCCTTTAACTGATAGGCTACTTCAGACTGGCCCATAAGACAGCAGTCAAAACCTATAATATCAAATTTATCTTTACCCAGAGTTTTTCTTGCCTCATCAATAGCCTTTTCAAGGTCAGGAATATTCATAACAGTTTTACTGGAATCATCATTTGCAACACCTGCAAATCCGCCGCCGTGGTTACTTACTATGATGATTGTATGTTTTGCAGGATATTCTTTATGGGCCCATAGAATAAAATCTTTCAGATGGTCAGGATTGGATGTATCTACTTCTCCCAGTTCACCTTTCACCTGAGACGTAATTTCATCGGGATTATCGCTTTTTGTGACATAAAATCTCCTTGCTCCGTCCCACGGACTTATGCCTCTGTGCTGTCTTGAGCCTCTGTCAAATTGAACGAGTATGTTTACCATTTCATTGGAACCGATTTTCTCAAGATCAGCTATATTTTTAGACATACTTTCTTCAAGAGTATTATCTCCTGCCATATAGACAAGAACATTCCATTCCTTTACATTATCTGTTTTAAAAGGAGTTTCTCCTGCAGGCCCCGGCTGTGGTTCCGTATCAGACAGGGAATCTCCTCTGGTACCTGCAAATTTCAAAAAACTTGTATTTTCAGGTAAATCAAAATACTGTCCCAGGGAAACTTCATCATTTAATTCTTCTTTCTTCTCCTGCTTTTTTACTTTTACGGATTGTATCTGACCTGTATGAATTTTATTAGCCAGAGGATTTATGTTATTCATAACTATTTCCTTTCCAGTAAGTTCTATGTTAACAGACATAACCAAAACAATCACAATCAGATATGAGAATTAACATCAGGTAAAGTCGCAAACCTTATCATTCTCATATAAATATCCTGTCCACTATATTATATCAAAAAACAAAAGCTTAAACCTGTTAAGATGTTAACTTTTTGTTAACTTTTCAAAGAAATTTATGGTATCTTCCACGACAATTTTGAATTTAACCTGTGAACCTTATCCATCAAAAATTTTCTCTCTTCGAAACTATACCATTCTCCCCGGTAATACTGATAGGATGTGTTATGAGCAAGGGGATCCCTTAAATCTTTTTTAATTTTTTCATAGTCAGATGTTCCCGGCACAGGTGAAAAAACAGAGAGATTGTTTTTAAGGCCGAGTTTAAATACGTATTCTATAGTTTTATCAACTTCATTAAAGGTCTGTCCCGGAATTGCCATCATGGTATAAATTCTTATCTCTTCTTTCGTAAATCCTGCACTGTAAAGATTTTCAAGAGCAGATTCAAAATCTGAAATTTTTACTTTATTTCCGGTTAAAGTCTGAATATGTTCATCTAAAGTTTCAAGACTTAAATTTATGGTTTTAAAGCCTGATTTCCACAGGAGACCTGCCATGTCACTGTCAATAAATCGTGAATGAACTCCGTTCGGAGTGTGAAATCTCAAATGTTCATCTATCAGCCCGGCAAACAAAATTTTTATACAGGGATTTACCAGAAGGGCGTCATCATAGAAAGCAAAATCAGATATTTTATACACATTTTTTATAAATTTAATTTCCGCCATTACTTCATGAACATCTCTTGATATAAAACATGGCTCAAGTATTTTTGAAGCACAATAAGTGCATTTATAGGGACAACCTTTTGAAGTCATTACAGAAGCATAATCCAGTTTCTTATAAAAAGAATAATCGGGAGAAGAAATTTCATACACCATGTGGTTTACACCTGTATAATTTTCAACTAAGGCAAGCAACTCTGCCATATTTGAACCGGGAAACACATGATCTGCCTGTGAATGTATTTTAGCAAAATCAGAGCAGAGTGTGGCGTAAATACCACCTAAAATGACAGGAATAGAGGGAAAGACTCCTTTTAATATAGATATGGCAAGATGAACGCCGGGATACCAGTAAGTCATGCCTGATGTTACAAGTATAATGTCAGGTGCTGGAATTTTCTTTAAATCACACAGGAAAGTGTCTACAGAAATCCCGTATCTCTTATAATATCTCGGTATTTTTTTATATAACCCGGGTTTTTCTATAATTTCATCTGCAAATTTACCTGTATTATAATGTCTGTCTTTTTTTATTACACTTTCATGATTTCTGTCAAGACAGTCAAGCAAATATAAATTATATCCGTTTTTCCTGAGAACAGTCGAAATATTCAATAATCCCAGAGGTTTCATCCAGAGATCATAGGCTTTGAAATCTATAATCCACGGATTTACCAGGAGAATATTTATATTATTATGTAACATAAATGTTTATTCTTCACATATAATTTATTATCCTTTTTCAACTTCCATTGTATTTTTTTATCACTACCCTGTAACCAGACAAAACCTTGACAGTAGAATATTATTATGGAATAATTGTAGAATATTATGACATTTAATAAGGAGGTCAAACAATGCAAATAATTGACGCTACAGGCAAAGCATGTCCTCAGCCTGTAATCATGACAAAAGATGCTCTTCTGTCAGAAGAGCATATAACAGTAATAGTAGATAATCCCATATCAAGGGATAATGTTAAAAGATTTGCCATAAGCCAGGGCTGTTCTGTTACCATTGAGGAAAAAGGCACTTTATTTCATTTAATTATTAAAAAAGGGTCACACGAGATTTCTGATATTAAAACTTCGGAAATTATTGATTGCCAGATATGCTCAACAGGGAAAAAAGGGGGAACATTATATTATATAGCTTCGGACCAAACAGGTCTGGGGGCTGAAGAGCTGGGACACATATTAATGAGAGCCTTTATTAAAACCATAAAAGATCTTGATGAAAAACCTGAAAAAATAATTTTCCTCAATTCAGGTGTACGTCTCTCATGTAAAGATTCTAAAGTCATAGAGGAATTGAAAGAACTGGAAAAATCAGGTATAGAAATATTATCATGCGGTACATGTCTGGATTTTTACGGCCTGAAACAGGATTTAGCTGTAGGAACAATTTCAAATATGTATGAAATACTGTCTGCTTTACAGGATGCAGAGAAGGTAATAAGACCGTAGGAACCGTGATACATGACGTATAACGGGAATATAATCGTAAAA
>JBEHWP010000032.1:0-17262 GCA_040217665.1 Vulcanimicrobiota bacterium | reverse complement strand
CTTCCAGGGCAGCTTTGTGAAGGATTTCAGACTGATGGTCTGTTACTTTAGTCACAACTTTTTTTCTGGCCAGAACTCTTACCTTTCCCGTATTTTGATCGATTTCTATGGTAAAATTTTGACTATTTCCAAAATTCCTCTTCAAAGCAGAACTTAAAGCATCTTTAATCGCTTCTAAAAGAACCAGCTTGGAAATACCCTTCTCTTTTTCTATTTGTTCTAAGGCTTTAATTAATTCGTTGCTCAAACTTTACCTCCTGGTGTTCAAATTCCCAGGGATCCTCCTCTCTGTATAATAAGAGTGCAGCAGTCATTCAGCCTGACTTCCGACTGTTGACTGTTCTAAAAATTAATTTCTGTAATCAGATTAGCCTTCTGTATTTTATCCAGGGGTATGAGAAATACTGCTTCTCCATCAATCAAGGTCACTGTGCCATCGGCGAATGTTTTCAATAATCCTGTAAAATTCTTTCTATTTTCCAGTGGTTCTCTGGTTTTAACCTTGATCTTTCTGCCCTGAAACCTGATAAAGTCTTTCTCCTTTATAAGAGGTCTGTCTAATCCGGGAGAACAGACTTCCAGGAAATAAGAAGTTTTTATTAAATCTATTTCATCCAGTTTGCCGTCTATAACTTTACTGACATATTCACAATCATTCAGTGATACTCCCCCCTCTTTATCTATAGCAACACGAACTATCCAGTTTTTATTCTCTTTCAAATAATAAACATAAGCCAGTTCATATCCAATAGATGAAATAAAGGGAGATAAAAAATTTTCCAGTTCAGTACAAATTTCTTTTCCTTTCACTGTCCAGTCCCTCCGGATAATTTCCCGGAAATTTCAATAAAGTCTAAAAACCACAATTTCTTACTATTATGATAAAAACTATGAAAGAGTGGGCCTTCCCACTCTTTTATAGAGTTAAAGAATTAATAATACGAATATACTATAACATAACTCCTGAAGTTTGACAAGAGTTTTTAGAAAACAACATATCATAATTTATAAATCTAGCAGGATTGTTATTAATGTTCCACGAATAAAAGTAATGTAATTTTAATATGGTATAAGGTGATAAAGGAGAATATATATGTCGAGTAAAAAAGACAGGGAATATCTTGATTTAATACAGGAACTTCAAAAATGTAAAGGTATAGGTGCTTTGATTACTGCAATACAGAACAACAGGAGCAGTTTCGACGAACACTTCTTTGCTATACTGGACAATCAAATTAAAGATGCAGCAGAACAGGGAAATCAAAAACTGGCAGGTTCCCTATCTTATCTCAACAGGGTTATGGATAATCTTCAGATAAGACAGAATATCAGCAAAACTGAAGAGGAAATTCCTGCAGACGAAGAGGTAGAAGAGGAAGAAGAAGCACAGGAGGAAGAGGAAGAAGAGGAAGAAGAGGAAGAAGAAGAGGAAGAAGAAGAGGAAGAAGAAAGTTTACTGGAAATTGACGATGCAATAGAAAAAGGAGAGCTAGTAGATGCTCTTATGAAAATAGTTGATTGTGTAATGGAAGACAAACTTTCTCTTCCGAAAGCCAGAAAGAAAATCATTACACAGGAAATTCTGGATCTGGCTGAAATAAGTACAATAAGTCAGATCAATAGCCTCTGTAACAGACTTAAAATACAGGTACCTCCAAAATCTCATATACTTGCGACATTGCTGTATGATCTGGCAAATAAACTTGGAGATGAAAAATTAATAGCAGAATGCGGTCTAACTCTCGGTACGACAAAAAATATTATGGGTATGTATGAAGAAGCTATAAAACAATCAGAAGAAACTCTTGCTCTGCTGGAAAAGCTTGATGAAAAACAATCAAAAGGGATTGCTCTCGGTAATATAGGCAATGCATATTACAGACTCGGTGAAATAGGTGAAGCAATAAATTATTATAATAAAGGTCTTGATTACTGTAAACAGATAGGAGACAGAAAACAGATAGGTGCTTCTGTCGGAAATCTTGGCAATGCTTATTACAGACTCGGAGATATGGAAACAGCAATATCTTACTATAATGAAGCACTTGCCATAAGCAGAGAAATAGGAGACAGAAGCGGAGAAGGCAACAGAATGGGCAACCTGGGAAATGCCTATATAGAATTCGGAGAACTGGAAGAAGCTATTGAATGTTATCTTACAGCTCTTGATATAAGTAAAGAAGTAAAAGATATAAGACAGGCAGGCACTGCTCTTGGAAATCTCGGTAATGCCTATTATAAAATGGGTGACATGGAAGAAGCCATTGAATACTACAATCAGGCACTTGAAATCAGCAAGGAAATCAAAGATAAAAGAGGAGAAGGAAACAGACTGGGAAATCTTGCCAATGCTTACAGCGAATCAGGCGATCTTGAAGAAGCTATAGATTATTATCTTGACTCGCTCAATATAAGTAAAGAAATAAAAGATAGAAGGCAGGCCAGTTCAACCCTGGGGAATCTTGGTAATACCTATTATAAACTCGGCGAAATAGATGAAGCAATAGAGTATTATAAACAGGCAATAGAAATGAGCAGAGAAATAAAAGATGTAAGCAAGGAAAAAATCTGGAATTACAATATTGGCCTTCTCTATGAAGATAACCTGAAAGATTTAAATAAAGCTTACAGTCATTATAAATCTTCCATAAAAATCTTTGAAGAAATGAAAGATAAGATAAAGAAAAAAAGTCAGAGGAAATCTTTTAATGAACTGAATATTGATATGTACGCCAGAATGATTATTCTCTGTCTGAAAATCGGTAAGATAGAAGAAGGTAAAGAATATTTCTCTAAAGAAAAATCTAAATCTCTGGAGGAAATATTGAATAATAAATATAATGAACTGAAAGAAAAAGAAAATCTTCCAGAAGAACAGGCATCTCTGAGGGATAAACTGGAAAACATTATAACATAGAAGATTTTCGCCGATCTGTATCATATCATAAAAAAATAGCCTGACGGCTATTTTTTTATGATACAGACAATCCTGATTATAAACAGGAGTTACGCATTTTTGAAATAAAAACACCAATAAACCTTTGTCATTCCCGCGTACGCGGGAATCCACTGTGATTTCACGAAAAAGCTTATGGATCCCCGCTTTCGCGGGGATGACAGCCAATTAATGCGTAACTCCTGTATAAACTAACGACCATGACAGATTCGGCCACAACGAAAAATGAGAATTTGTTCCTTCCGTCATACGTTACGCGTTACGATTCTCATATAAATTCCAGCAAAATCGGTTTATTCTTCACAACAATATCTGATAAAGTGCCATCGAAACCATGAACAGCAGAGATAATTTTTGAACTTGCAGGACATGGTTTTAATGTGTCATATTTATCTTTACCTTTTTCTGCCATATCATGTTCTATTATAGTCCTGGCAGTAAGTATTGCTCCTTCTGCAGCAGGTACTTCACCATAGCCGCATAAAAAATGAGGTGTCAACCCTTCCTGTCTGTCACATGAAATTCCAGCTTTTAAAAATTCATTTACCTGGATTTCTTCATGACTTATAGTAATGCCGGTAGATAAAGAATTCGGCACTGTTTCACCTGTAACAGGAAGTTTATCAGGTCCCTCCATAAAGCCAAATTTCTTTACATTAAATATCATATCATTACTGTCTATTGATGAAATTTGAACTGAATCTTTAGGAGTTTTTGCAATATTACCAGCTCGATTAGGTAAAGATTGAACAGTTTTCTGTTGATTACTCTGAAGCACTCCCTGGGAAATATATCCTCCAAACATGGGGATCCTCCTTAATTTATTCGTGACGCGTAACGCGTGATGCGTAACGCGAGGATTATTACGAATTATTTGTGTTCAACTATAGATTACCAGCAAATACAGTTAAAGTAAATAAGATTATGTTAAAAATTTGTTAATTTTTTACTATTAAGTCAAAAGAAAAACTAAAAATTAAATATCATAAGGGCAAGAGATTTTGTCCACTGGGCTATGGCTTTTTCCAGTTTTCCCATTTTAAAATACACACTTCCAAGATTATGCTGGGCCTGCCAGTGTTTTGGATCAATAGATACAACTTTTTCCCATTCCATAACGGTAAGTTCCAGTTTATCCTGTTTGAAATAGGCTTCACCGAGATTATAATAGGCCTGCCAGTAGTCAGGATGCAGTGTAGTAACCTTCTGCCAGGATACAATGGCAGGGTCTATCTGCTCCTGTTCAAAAAAATAAACATTACCGAGATTATAATGAGCCTGCCAGTATTTATCATTATAGGTAACTGTTTTCTGCCATGATGCCACAGCAAGGTCAAGTTCCTGTTTCTGGTAATAAACATTACCGAGATTGTAATGAGCTTCCCAGTAATCCTGTTTTAATTCAATGGCTTTGTTCCATTCTTCAACGGCTTTTTCCGTATTGCCCTGCTGAAAATAAAGGTTGCCAATATTATATCTGGCTTCCGCAAAATTCGGATTCAATTCAAGAGATTTTTCCCACGCAGCAGTAGCAAGTTCCATGTTATTATTATCCATATGAAGTGTTCCTATATTATAATGGGCCACTGCGAACTCCGGATCCAGGGCTATTGCTTTTTCCCAGCTTTCCAGTGCTTCCTGTTTTTTGCCCATTTTTGCATAGGCATTACCGAGGTTATATAAAACCTCTGCAAACTCCGGATTAAGCTGAAGAGCTTTCTGCCAGTGTTCAACTGCAAGTTCCATTTTTCCCTGTTTATAAAAACCATTGCCAAGATTATAATAAGCAGGAGCAAATTTGGCATTCAGGAGTGTTGTTTTCTTATATTCCTCTACAGCGGAATCTACATCACCTTTTCTGTAATAAGCAGAACCAAGATTATAATGGGCTACAAAATTATTGGGATTTAATTCGACTGCATAATTATATTCCCTTACTGCCAGGTCAAGATTGCCAATACCATCATAGGCTGTTCCCAGATTGTTATGAGTAAGAGCATTGTAAGGATCAAGCTGTGTTGCTTTTTCCCATTCAAGTATGGCAAGATCAAGTTTACCCTGTTTATAATAATTATTTCCAAGTATATTATGAAGGGCTGCTTCTGTAGGAGACGCTGTTTTCTGTTCTTCCTGTTTTTTTACAATCCTGTCTCCTGCAATATCATTTAAAAATTCCTGAACAGTCTGATATCTTGTATTGGGGTCTTTCCTGAGAGCTTTCAGTATGGCTTCATCTACAAAAGAAGGAATATCCGGATTAACAGAAGAAGGCTGGGGCGGTGCTACAGTAAGGTGCTGCTGAATTAAAGATGCAGGATTTTTTGCCTCGAAGGGAAGCCTTCCTGTCATCATCTCATAAAGCATGACACCGAGAGAATATATATCAGTTCTCCTGTCTACTTTTTCACCTCTTGCCTGTTCGGGAGAAAAATAACCGAACGTTCCCATAACCGCTCCCGGCTGGGTAAGAGATTGCTCTGTTTCAATCCACGCAAGTCCGAAATCTGCCACTTTTACTTCTTTTTTATCACTGTACATTACATTGGCAGGTTTAACATCTCTGTGAATTATTCCATGTTGATGGGCATATTCCAGTGCTTCACAGACGGGTATGAATATTTCCAGAGCTTCTTCAACATTAAAGGCTTTTTTCCTTTTCATAAGCTCATCAAGGCCAATACCTGAAACATATTCAAGGACTATATAAAATATGCCTTCATGTTCACTTATATCATATATACCTCTTATACTGGGATGGTTAAGCTTGGCTCCTGTCTGAGCTTCTCTTACAAATCGTTCCCTGCTTTCCTGATTCTCTACAAAGTGAGGAGGAAGAATTTTTATTGCCACTGCTCTACCAAGAACAGGATCATCTCCTTTATAAACAATACCCATACCGCCACGGCCAAGTTCTTCCACTATTTTATATCTACCGATTGTCGCACTGATCATGTTACACCCCTCCGGTTTATGTAATAATTACCTGAAGATAGGTTTTGCCAACCCTGAATATCTCCTGGGGACTGAGTAAATAGGGCTCTTCAAGTCTTTCATTGTTTACAAAAGTACCGTTTCTGCTATCCATATCTTCGAGCCATACTTCCTGATTTTTCAATTCCACCTTTGAATGACGTCTTGAAATTTGATTATCATAGGGAATAATTATTTCATTACCACTTACACGGCCAATATAATTCTCCCTTTTAGTTACCTGAAATTCCTTCCCATCATCGGGACTGTTAATTATCTGTAATGTAACTTTCATATGTTTACCTCGTGACGCGTGACGCGTGACGCGTGACGCGTAAGCAATTCACTGACTTACGCATTACGCATTACGCATTAAGATTATTATCAGTGACCGGTTACCGGTTACCAATTCACTACTCACCATTCATTGTTCACTTTTCACCATTCACTATTCTATTTTTCCGGAGCCCATGTTTTGTTAAGAAAACCCTCTTCATCATCATTCCGGTCATCCTTGTTCCGGTCATCATGTATATCTGAAATCTCTCCTTCTTTCCTGAAAATAACCCTTTCACCCTGTACAGCAGCATAAACCTTTACCCCGGGTTTAAACTCTTCTTCAAGCATCTTCTGGGCAAAGGTGTTAATCAGGAATCTCTGAACGGCTCTTTTAAGAGGTCTTGCTCCGTATCTTGGATTATATCCGTATTTCAGAATAAGTTCTACAAGTTCTTCGTCTATTTCCATATCTATAGATTTTTCCTCTTTAAGACGTCTGAGGAAAGAAGCTATATTTACATCGGCAATATTACGTAATACCTCTTTTATGAGAGGATTGAACACAACTATTTCATCAATGCGGTTTAAAAATTCGGGACGAAAATATTCCTGCAGTCTGTCACAAATTTTTTCTCTTTCTACCATATCTTCATCCATAGCCCAGCCATCGGTCATCTGTTTTTCTTCTTCAACATTCTTCAAAATTTCATCATAATCTACAGCAAGGTTGGATGTCATTATGATTATGGTGTTACAGAAATTTATTGTCCTTCCTCTCTGATCTGTTAGCCTGCCATCATCAAACACCTGAAGGAAAATATCAAATACTTCAGGATGGGCCTTTTCCACTTCATCAAGAAGTACAACAGAATAAGGTTTCGTTCTCACCATCCTTGTAAAACGTCCTTCTTCTTCATGTCCCACATACCCGGCAGGGGCACCTATTAATTTGGATATTGAGTGTTTTTCCTTGTATTCAGACATATCAAGCCTTATTAATTCATCTTCACTTCCGAAGAGGAACTCTGCCAGAGCTTTGGCAAGTTCTGTTTTACCTACACCTGTTGAGCCAAGGAATAAAAATACTCCTCTGGGGCGCCCCGGATTTGCAAGGCCAAGACGGGCCATTTTTACGACCTGTGAAACCTTATGTATGGCTTTGTCCTGTCCCTTTACCCTGCTTTTCATTCTGTCTTCCATTTCTGCAAGTCTTACAGATTCTTCTGTAGTAAGATTTTCTATAGGTATATCTGTCCATAGAGCTATTACTTTTGCAACCTCTTTCTCGGTTATAACAGCTCTGTCTCCTTCACGGGACACATCTTCTGTTATATCGGATGATTTCGGATATTTTTTCTCACTTTCTAATTCTTCCACTTCACCTGTATCTTCATTATATTTCAATTTCCCCGGCATAAAAGAAACATACTGTTGAACCTTTACACTTGAACATGCTTCATCTATTATATCTATTGCTTTATCAGGGAGAAATCTTTCCGTCAGGTAACGAACAGATAGTTTTACTGCCTGAACTACTGCTTCGTCTGATATTTTAACCCTGTGATGTTCTTCAAATTTTGGCCTTAAAGCCTTCAAAATTTCAATAGTATCAGCTTCTGACGGTTCATTTACCTGTACAGGCTGAAACCTTCTCTCAAGAGCGGGATCTTTCTCTATATATTTCCTGTATTCGTCAATAGTAGTGGCACCTATAAGTGTTATATCTCCCCGGGCAAGGGCAGGTTTCAGAATATTGGCCGCATCCATACTGCCTTTTGAATCCCCTGCACCTATTATAATATGAAGTTCGTCGATAAAAAGTATAATATTCGGGTCATCTACTTCTTTTAATAACTGTTCAAGACGTTCTTCAAATTCTCCCCTGTGTTTTGTCCCTGCTACAAGGCTTGTCATACTGAGTTCCATAAGCCTTTTTCCCCTGAGTGTTTCAGGAACTTTATTTTCAGCTATTCTCTGTGCAAGTGCCATAACAAGAGCAGTTTTGCCGACACCCGGTTCGCCTATAATAACAGGATTATTCTTACCTCTTCTGGTAAGAACCTGTATCATTTTTACCGTTTCATCTTTTCTTCCTATTACCGGTTCAAGTTTTCCCTCTCTGGCAAGTAAAACAAGGTCTCTGGAGCATCTGGCAAGAAGAGATTTTTTACCTTTATCGATTTTTGGTTTTTCATCTTTACCTCTGCAAGGTACCGGAGAATTTCTTCCTTCCGGTGGTGCTTCTCCTGAAAGATTGCTGTAGAGATCGTCAGGATTGAGTCCTGAATTTATAAGAGTTACAGGCACAACACCTCTTCCTTCTTTTAATATGGCCTGAAGATAATGTACAGGTTCTATTTTCATAGAACGGGCAGCAAGGGCTTCTTTTTCAGCAATTTTCAATAAGTTTTTCATTCTCGGAGTAGTGATAAATTCATTCCATACCGGCTGTTCTGAAGCAGGCCAGCAGTAATTATTCATCTCCTCAAGAATATAATCAAGAGTGATTCCTGATGAAGAAATCATATCTTCTACAAGAGTTCTCTCTTTATCAATAAGAGCAAGAAAAACATGTTCCACACCAAAAAAATTATTCTTTCTGGCAAACTTTTTGGCCTGCACCAGAAGTTCTTCACATTCTTCACTGTGTCTGAGCCCCAAAAGTTTCCCCCCCTTTAATTCAAGTTATAAGTGAACAGGCGACTGTTCAATGTAATAATCGTGATAAGTAGTGGGTTTATATACGCATCACACATTACGCTTTACGAAATTATATTTCTATTTCCATATACTTATTTCCTACTATACTTTTGCACTTTTTCATAATTTCCTTGTTTTTACTGACTTTATAGTTAAATAGATTCTGGGTTCTGGGTTTTAAAACTTCTTAAACCAACACCCAGCACCCATAACCCTCATTTGCAACATTTATTTTGACTTCATTCCTGGATTATTTTTTATAGTTTTTAAAATCTGCAAAAGTATAGTTCCTATATATTATTTATTTTATTTTTTTTCAGATTTCACATCAAATATAGAGAGCCTCTTTTTTTCAGGCTTCTCAGGTTGTTCACCGGGAACAGAAGGTATTACATCCCTTTTGCGAGAAAAAAATTTCCTCTCTTCTATTTTTTTCTCGTCATCGGATTGTGAAAAAATTCTCACCTTATGTTTTTTCTCTTCCGAATAATTTTTTTCTTCTTTTCCATCTCCTGTTTCAACATGTCTGTCTTCCATGTCTCGCGAAAACATTTCCCTTAATTTTTTCTCTTCCTTAGATATTTCCAGTTCTTTTAATATTTCAGGACTTATAGGGCTTTTCTTTTTATCCTGAAAGTCAGATAAAATTTCTTGAGACGGAAAGGTATATTTTTTCACAGGAAGTTTGTTTAATATTCCCAGCTGATCATCATCAATAGAAATTTTAATATTCCCTCCCATTAAACGGGAAGTGGCATCTTCCATAAATCTTCCCCATTTGAAGGAATGTTCCATTTCTGTATCTTCTTCTCCGTCATCAAGGAATACCTTTCTGGTTTTTCTGTCATCTTCTTTCTCCATCCTCCTTCTGTGAATGGAGGTTCTGGAAGAACGAAAATCACTGTGGCCTTTATTCAGATATTCCTTTTCATAAACAGGCCTTACTACTGGAGAAGGTTTTTCCTGAACTTTCTGTAAAGGTTTTTCCTGTAGCCTCTTTTTTGCCCTGAATTCTTTAAGGAGTGTTTCACATAAATAGAGCTTCTCTAAGATTTCATCTCTATGAGAGGGGGAAATCTGACCGGACCATGCATCAAGGCATTTTCCTTTATATACAACAACTCTGTACTGTTCCTGAATTACAGTCAGAGCATCTTCACAGGAAATATTTTTTTCGGAAAGTTCATAAATAACGTGCCCTAAAATTCTGTTCTGCTCTCTGTCAAGGATATCTTCTTTTCTGAGGGATGTGGAAGGAGAACGTCTGCCATATTTTAAAGTCTCTAAAAGTTTTTCAGTACTGTCAAAACGTTTTTTTAATATATCTATTGAGTGAAAACTCAAAATACCGTCTTTCAGGAATTCACCTTTCATCTGAGCAATTTTATTCAATTCCAGAAAAAAATATCTCGCCCCGGCAATATTAAGTATACCGTCTACTATATATTTCAGAGCACAGGAAAATTGTTCTGTCTCAAGAGATTCTATTTCACCTTCAGGATCAGAACGTTCTGTCATGTCCTACTTCTCCTTTTACCAGTGTTCAGTAACCAGTTAACAGTTATCAGTTATCATACTATAATTACTTCACTGCTCACTGCTCACTGCTCACTTTCTTCCTGAGATTTCCTGGCTTTTTCCAGTTTAACCTGAGCGGCAGTGCTGTTTGGTTTTATCACTAAAGCTTTTTCATAACACGATATGGCATCCTGATATTTCTTTTCTTTCATATAAATATCACCTGTAAGAATAGAAGAAAAATATCCTTTACTGACACCAAGAGGATCAAGTTCAGACGTCCTGGTTAAATAAGATAAAGCCTCTTCATATTTACCAAGACCGTAATAGGTTGACCCTATATAAAAATTGGCATCAGGATAATCAGGAAGTATATTCAGAATTTTCTTAAAATAAGCAATACTGCCTTCAGGATTTCCTTCATCCAGTTTCACAATCAAACCCATATGTTCAAGAGCTATAATATCAGCAGGGTTTATTTTAAGTGCTTTTTCATATTCCGCTTTGGCCCTGGGTGACATCCTTTTATAATCATAAAGTAATCCCATACCTGTATGAACTGTTGGATTGGAAGGGTCAGATGTAAGAATATCTTTAAATAAATCTTTGGCTTCATCCTGCATCTTAACATCAATTCTGCCTATAGCATAATAAGCAAATCCCAGTTTTACTAAAATTGCTGTATCACCGGGTTTTCTGATAGATTCCTCTTCTACCTTCTTAACTACCAGGGCTACTGTATCAGTCTGTAAAAAACAGGCGAAATAATAAGAAAGAATAAGACTGTTTAAAGGATCGGCAAGGAGAGCCTTTTCAAAACATCCCTTCGCAGTCTCCCAGTCTTTTTTATAATAAGCCTTCATACCTTCGTCCAGATCCTGATTTGTACCGGCCAGAACAGGACATACGGAAAATAGTAAAGAAAATAAAATTAAAAAACCAATAAAACGATAAAACATTATAAATACCTCCTAATTTTTTTTGACATTCGACATAAATATAAAGATTCCTTTCACTACCTCTTACTCTATGAAGTAAATTGTAGTTTAAAAATATTACGAAAATTTTTTAAAGTGTAAAAAATTGTAACATCACAGCAGAAATTATTCTTTAAATACCGGCTTTACGGATCACTTACAACTGATTTTCACTATTTCAGGAAGGATAAAATAAAATTGAGTCGAATATTTTGAATATTAAAACTGCCAAGTGTTAAGTTATGGTGTTTACAGGAACAGAAAAAGGAGTGAAGATAGAAAATGCTTTCCCCAATAGAGGTAGGGAAAAAATCTCTAGACAATTATATTTCAACTGCAGGAGAAAGAAAAATTCAGGAAATAAAAGATCTTGCCCGAAAACTTTCAGGTTCAAGGATTCTTCATATAAATCCTTCTGCCTTCGGCGGAGGGGTCGCTGAAATACTTTTTACTATTGTCCCTCTTATGAGAGATATAGGACTTGAAGTAGACTGGTTTGCCATACAGGGAAATGAGAAAATTGTTAAAATAACAGATGATATATGTAACGGATTGAAATCCAATAGGGTTGAAATTACACCTGAAATACAGCATAAATATATGGAATTCTGTCAGGAACATGTCGCAAATATTGAAGATAAATATGATTATATAATAATTCACACATCTGATCCTGTTGGCATGGTAAATTTTAAAGAAAAATTCTCTGCCAGATGGATATGGCGCTGTGACCTGGATATAAGTTCTCCCCATCCCGATACCTGGACATTTCTATCTCCTCTCATAAAGAAATTTGACGGTTCCATATTTACGATGAAACAATTTATGAACCGTGATATAAAATTCAAAAATTTCGCTATAAGTCCTCCTACAATAGATCCTTTAAACTTAAAAAACAGTATACTTTCTCAGGAAGAATATAAAAAAATAGTGCAGAAACACGGAGTAAATCCTGACAGGCCTGTTATTCTGCAGCTCGCAAGCTTCCATCCTTCGAGAGATCCTGTAGGAATAATAGATGCCTATCGCATTGTGAAAGAACAAATACCTGATGTACAGCTTGTACTGATTACATTTATAAGCAGTAACAATCCGGATTCATGGAAATATTACGAAAAAACAGTACGTCATGCAGGTGAAGATTACAATATACATTTCCTTTCAAATATGAATGGAGTCGGAAGTATTGAAAGCAATGCCTTCCAGAGAGCTGCAAGTGTAATTATAAAAAAATCCACAAAAGAAAATTTTGGCATAGTAGTGACTGAAGGTCTGTGGAAAGAAAAACCTGTTATAGCAAGTAATGTAAATGGACTCTCCATACAGGTAGTAGATGAAATAAACGGTTTTCTGGTAAATAATACGGAAGAGTTTGCAGAGAAAATTTTATTGTTATTAAGCCAGCCTGAAATTGCCAGAAAAATGGGAATAAGGGGTAAAGAATATGTAAGGGAAAATTTCCTTATAACAAGGCAATTAAAAGATTATTTAACACTTCTTGCCAGACTGTCGGGCGCTACAGAATAAAGGGAGTAAGAATATGCTTATAGGAAATGAAAGATATTTTACAAAAGAACATATAGAAAAAAATCGTAAACATACATCGGCAATTCTTGCCGAACAGGTAGTTCACAGTCTTGAACTTGTATCTTTACTTGTTTATGAAGGCCTCGATTTTTTGTTTAAAGGAGGAAATTCCCTCCTTGTGCTCCTGGAAAATCCTCAGAGATTTTCTATAGATGTAGATATTGCCTCAGGAGAAACAAAAGAACATGTTGAAGAGATTTTAGATAAACTCGTAAAAGATTCCGATGTATTTACCGGATGGGAAAAAAGGGTTCATAAGACAAAACCATGGCTACCTATGACAAGTTATTATATATTTTACACTTCTCATTTTACAGAACCGTCTGAAACCAGCATAATGCTTGACGTACAGTTAAAAATGACTCTCTATGAAAAAATCCAGAAACCTGTCTGCTGCGGAAATTTTTATCAGTCTGAAATAAAGGTATGGGTTCCTTCCATATCAAGTCTTACAGGAGATAAACTCCTTACCCTGGGGCCTTCTACCCTGGGAATACCTCTTAATAAAAATAAAGAAGCACAGAGATTAAAACATGCCTTTGATGTATCACTCCTTGCAGAAAATGCTCCTTTCATAAAAAAAATAAGAGAAAGTATAAATTTCTGTATAGAACAGGAAAATTCTCTTCAAAAGAAAAATCTTACAATTAAAGAAGTCTATGAAGATACAATCACCCTGTGCAGATCAGTCCTGGATTTTAACGAAGAACCTCCTCCTGAAAATCTGTCTCCTTACCTCTATGAAATAGTTAAAGGAAGAAAAGCTTTCTCGGAACATCTTCTGGCAGGAACATATAGCTGGCATGAACTTCAAATAGATCTGGCAAGAGTGGCAGTCTGTTTTGCATCTGTAATGGCCGGTATATCAGATAAAGAATTTCATGAGATCTTGAATTATAATCAGAGTGACAGATTATCTTTCTACTGGAATAAGATAGAAGGATTTAACATAAAATAATGTTGCTGCAAAAATGCAAAAATATAAATAAAAAAGGAGCCTGACGGCTCCTTTTTTATTTATATTTATTTTATCTAAAACTATTCTTTATGACCTTTAAAAGGCTCTGTAATAATTCTGCCAATACCTGTAGCAATACCTGTACCTACGGAAAGGACACCGCTGGTAACTCCGACGGCAGTTCTCTCCCCTATATTATAGCCTGCCTTTGTTCCTGCTACAAGTCCCATGGTTGTACCTTCAGAGGCATTTCTTACAGCATTTGCTATTTTCTTTGCCCCTGTTCCTCCCTGGGGATTATCAGATATAGACTTATCTACTGCCAGATCTACTGATTCAGTAAAGTTTTCCGGAACATCTGCCATACCCATAATTACCCTGGCAAGAGTACCGAAAGCAAGTCCTGCTCCTGCTCCTACTGCGCCGCCCATAATATTCCATCCCATAGTGGCACCGCCAATTAAAGCACCGGCAATCATAGAACCTCCTATGGTAGTGAAAGTAAAAGGCCCTGTTGACACACCGGCACCATCGGCAACCTTATAGGATTCATTTCCTTCCACCATACCTTCAAGGGCTCCTGCAGGAGCCATAAGAGTAGCTCCTACGAGACCACCTACAAAACCGGCTCCCTTCTCTATCCCCCTTCTGATAAGACATTTATCCTTCTGAGGAAGAACTTCTACCGGTTGTTCACCGGAAGAAATGACAGCCTGATCGTGGGTATTCTGTAAAAGTGTATCTTCCTGTTTTGATCCTTCAGTCTTTTTTGCTGTTATAGCCTGCTGTCTGTTTATAAGATTAGTATTAATATTCATATGCTTTCACCTCCACTTACTCCACTTTATCCTTAACAATACCTTCAAAAGTTCCTTTTGCCATACCACCTGCAAAATGTCCGACTTCACCTGCGGCATGAACGACCTTTTTGGCTACCTTGACTACACCCTTTGCAACGACTTCAACCGCATCTTTAGTTACTTCATAGGCTCCGTCTACCACTACTTTGCTCACATCATAACCTTCTTTAAAACCTTCTCTCGGACCTGCAGCAAGACCTGTAAGAGTAGATTCTGTTACATCTCTTCTTAAATCATAGGCTTTACTGTCAGTTTTCGCATTATCCGAATGAGCATGAACTACTGACCTGGCCACACCTTCATGGAATTTTTCAGTTCTATTTTTGCCTGCAAGATAGGCGAGGCCTCCGAGAACAACTCCACCTGCTGCGCCAACAAGAGCACCAGTAGTTCCTCCCATGGCAAGATAGCCTATTCCGGCGCCAAGCCCTGCCGTCTCAAGAAATACTACAGAATTGGTAATTGATTTATTCCTGTAACTGTGCCTGGCAAGATGATTTACAGCTTTATTCTTATCAAAATCTTTATCCGAATAATCCTCATTCAATTCAACACCATTAAAGAAACCCTGAACCGGCCCCACAGGGAGGAATAAAGCTGAAGCTACAAGTCCTGAAGGAACTCCTACCAGTACTTCTGCTGTTTTCTTAATGGCATTATCTATCTTCTGTCCCGTAGTTAACTTGACTTCTTCTTTCTTCTCCTCTGTCTCAGGAGGTTCGTATGTACCGGCAATAACACTGCCAATACCTTTTGCACCTTCAAGAAGACCTGAAACAGTACCCTTACCTTCTTCCTGTCCTATCTTCCATCCGCTCTGGACACCTGCCTTCATTCCAGCAGGAATACCTACGACAAAATTACTTGTTACATCCTGAATTTTATCTCCAGAAGGTTTATAATCAGCAACTGCTTTTTTAGCCTGTTCTGATATGTTTTTTCCCATCTCCCGGTCAATCGTATCTTCAGCAGCCATAAGTCCTACTTTAACACCGCCAAGCACAAGGCCTGCCGCAGAAAGACCTGCTATACCGAGACCTCCTGCACCAAGAAGTACGGCAAGACCTGCTCCTGCAAGACCTCCCTGAACTACTGTACCTATACCATAGGCAACTCCATTGGCACTATGACCGCCGGAAGCAGCTTCAAGACCTCCTTCGACAGATGCAGGCAGAATACTTGTAGTGGCACCTTTAAGGCCTCCCACTACTCCGCCTATACCTTCAATACCTCTTCTTATGAGAGAAGGTTCACCAGAACTACTGCTTAATGCAACTGTATCCTGCGGTGTAAGATTATCACTCTGAGATTTCTTTTCACTAAGAGGAGATTTCTTTATATCAACTGATGTATTAAGAGATCTAATTTCCACTCTTCTTCACCTCTCCTTCCTTCGGGCCAAGTCCTATGGCATCTTTTCCAAGTTCTACAAAACCGCTTACTATACCACGTCCTACATCTATTCCGAAACCTGTGGCATTTTTTCCACCTTCATATCCCAGTTCCCATGAATGTTTTGCTGCAGCTTTCATACCGACGACAGCACCTTCAGCAAGGTTCTGGCCTGTAACAAAAGATTTTTTATCACCTGTATTATCTTTCACAGCTTTATCAACATTCAAATCTATTTTTTCTACCAGTTTTTCTGTTTTATCAGAGCCTTCAAAAGCTCTCATAGCTGCTCCTGCCAGAAGTCCTCCCCCTGCTGCTATGGCAGTGCCTACAGGTCCTGCTCCGAGCATATAAGCTGCTCCTGCAGATATACCTGTCAGAGCTGCCATATTCGTGAAGGTAAAGAGTCCTGTACTGACATGCCTGTAGTCTTTATCTTTATTCTCAAGCTTATTATCTCTGAGTCCTTCGACTGCTCCCTCAACAGAACCTGCAGCAGTATGAAGCACTGTGCTTCCAAGTCCGACTACACTACCGCCAACTGCTTCAATACCCTTACGTATGGCACTCTTTTCATGAACCGGCAATTCCTGTGGCGCAGGATTTTCCTGAGGAGTAGATAGAGGAGGTTTTTCTGCCGGCGTATCTTCAGTAGAAGGAACATTCGTCCCGGTTACGGCAGGTTTTTCTTCCTTTTTAATTCCGAACGGATAGGAACTATCCAATTTTGCCTGTTCTTCCCATGTAGGTTCACTCTGAATAGAAGGATTACCGGACTCATCGGAAGATTTATGAACCAGTTCTTTAAGTACTTCAAAGACTCCGTCCTGTGCTGCTTCTCCTCCGACATAGCCTGCTTTAAAACCTTCTCTAAGACCTGCAAGGGGGCCTACAAAAACACTTTCTATAGTATCTCTGTATGTATCATAAACTTTATTACCTGTATCTTCATTATCATTTTTTGCATAATTAACGGCATTCAAAATGCCTCTGGCAATCTCTTTATCACTTTCACCTGTTTTCTGAAGTTTGGCAAGTATAGCAGAACCTACAAGACCGGCGGCA
>JBEHWP010000031.1:0-17441 GCA_040217665.1 Vulcanimicrobiota bacterium | reverse complement strand
ATTGAAATTTAAAATGGTACCTGTTATAATTTTTAAAATTACAGAACGGTAAGAAAATAACCCCGGCAAATTATGGTTATTATCCTCGCGTCACGCGTCACGCGTCACGATTATAAATGTGGTTATTTTTTTACAACCTATGAGGAAGTTTACTGATATGAAATGGGATTTGCTGGAAATAGTCTTTTCTTTGATTGCTGTACATATATCCAATCATGTTGTAGGGAAAGAACTTAGTAAAACAGTTGTATTTGCAGATAATATAAATCTATTTTTAAAAAATGTAAATGAGATAATTTATGGAGTGTTCCTTCTTGTTCTTATATTGATACTGATATTCTGGAGGACTCATAAAAGGTTACTTGTAAATCGTTTTATAACAATATATCTTCTTCTTGTTACGTTACAATTAATGGCAAATGTGTTACTCCTTGTATCAAAAGCTCATGAAAGCAGAGGACAACCTCTGTATATGCTCTGGGATGTGGCAGCTCTCTACGGAATGAATATAATAGTTTTTGCTTTCTGGTATCTTCTTATTGACAGTACTGTACCGGGAGGAGCTTTTATATTTCCTTTTAAAGAAGGTAATAATAAGCTTCACTGGATAGATTATCTTTTTCTTTCATTTAATACATGCACTACTTTTGGCCCTGCTTCGGAACAGGTAGTCTGTAAAAGGGCTAAAGTGTTGATGATGGTTCAGGTAGTCCTGTCTCTGATTATTACTGTAGTGCTTGCTGCAAGAGCTGTAGGTGGATTGTGAGATTATTGTTTTTTATGTAATAGAGGGATGGAAAAATAACACAGTATCAGGAAAATAGCTGTAATACTGATTATTTTACCTGTTTTATAAGACACAGGATCAAAATAAACCCTTATGTGGTGTTTCCCCGGTTCCCTGAGAGGGACGGCTCTGAATATACAATCGGCTCTGTATATCTGTTCGGGTTTCCCATCTACCAGTGCTTTCCATCCGGGATAATATATTTCACTCAGAAACAATATGGCAGGCGTTGTTACAGTGACTTCTATTTCCATAATATCTTCTGTGTATTTTATTATAGAAGCTTTTTCGAAAGATTTTTCCGGGAAATTTTGCATGTCAACAGGAGATGACATGATAAGTTCTTTCCTGATATCAAATTCTTTACTGCTCAGTAAATCAAGTAATTTTTCATCGTCGCCTTCTACAAATCGATAATTATAGAAAACTGCCGCCCTTGGCAAAGCATTGATATTTTGATACAGCACCGGTTCATCAGGAGAATTTATATCTGTAATATTAATATATTTCCCGTTCAGGAGATCTACCATTCTGTTATTTATATAATTTTTTATGATACATGAATTGGAGAAATTGATTAAATATTGAATTCCCTTACTATCGGGTAATGTTTCATACTGTGAATAATAAAGATATTTCATATAATAACCGATTGCCAGAGGGTCAAAACCCTGAAGACTTTCAAAACCTTCAATCTGGCCTCTGTTTACATAATCATTCCAGTTCAGATTTACAACTCTCCCGTTTCCCGGCGAGTAATCGGCCATCTGTGATTTTATTGTTTTATCGTAGAAAGATTTGCTATATGCAGGAGGATTAAATGTAAAACCGGAGATTGCCAGGTCAATAATTGTAATGACCAGAAGAGATATATACAATACCCGTCGTGAGAGTATATTAAACATATGTAAAACTATGACCGTAGTTATTATACTGATAATAAAAGCAAATATGATAATACCATATTTCTTTTCCGGTATTATAGTGCCATATTCTGCCGGTATTTTTGTAGCATCAGGATAGAAAGATATTATTACAGCCATGATGATTGCTGTAATAGTCAGGCATATGAAAGCATAAATGATACAGGGCATTTTCCGATCTTTCCCTGTAAAAGATGATAATGCATCCATACCGCTGATAGAGAGAGAGCATATAGAGAAAGTCATGAGAATAATAAATCTGCCATGACTTCTCAGGGATTTATAGAATGGCATGACGGTGATGAAAATGTTATAAAAAGGTGTATTATCTGTCATTGAGGCCATTAATGACAGAATGAAAAGGATAATAAAAAAACATTTCAGTCTCATTTTTGAGTAAAATATTGCCAGAAAAGACATTAACAGAGCAGTAATTCCTGTATATGCACAGGTTTCCCAGTAAACCCAGTATCTTTTATCATTTTGAGGATAAAATCCTGAATTGAACGGTTCCATACATGGTCTGCCATGAAAATCCGGTATTATAAATGTCACAAGTCTCTGCCATGTCATAGAATAAGTATTTGCAATTTCTGCTCCCCCTGTTTCTCTGAGAGTAACTTTAAGGAACTCCAGAAAAGGCAGAAGTTGTATTGATGACAGTAAAATTGCAATAATACATATCAATGGAAATACAATAAACGGAAATATTCTGTCTCTTACTGTAAGAGATTTATCTTTAATTCTGTCTGCTAAAAGCCATAACCAGAAAAGAGTTAATCCTGCATATATATAATAGGTTAACTGCATAAATCCCGATAATAATAAAATACATGATATTATGCCTGTTATAATAGTAAAAGAAATTGATTTTTTTTCAACAGATATTTTTAAACACAGAAAAAGAAGGGGTAACCATGCACCGCCTGTGATAAAGGTATGTATTAGATGGGTTGTGAAAAAACCGCTGAAACTGAACGCCACTCCTCCTGTGACAGATGCTATTACGGAACTGCCGAGACCGTATCTGCCGAAAAGATACATGAAATAACCTGCAATGGTAAAATGTATAATGAAATTATATACGAGAGCCCTTTCTACAGGAAATAAATAATAAATGAAGGACAATGGATAAAATATGGTAGGGCCGCTTCCCATATTTGCTTCATAGGGTACTCCTGAAAAAATGTAAGGATTCCATAGATTAATATGACCTTGAAGAAACATGTTTCTTTTTAATATTTGATAGGGGGCAAAGAGAAATTCTATATCTCTGTATATATAACTCATGCCTTTCAGCAGAGCAGGGGAGAAGAAGAGAACAGAAAGAAGAGTGAAAAATAAAAAGATTAAACTTTCCTTTAGAAAAAGCGAAAATTTACGGGATGCCAAAACCGATGTCCTTTCTAAAAAATAATTATGAGAATAACAATTGTGTTTAAAAATGACAGGTAATTCTTATGCAATGGAAAAAGAAATTTATCACAGAATATTCACTATAAGTTTTGCTTCCGTCACGCGTGACGCGTCACGAACTGATGAAGCCTACGGCTTCAGTTGTTTTACCTTCAAGTAAAATTTTTTATTGATCTGAGAAACCATTCTTTTTCACCGTTTTTATAACATTCCTGTATATATTTATCCTTCGGTGCATATTCCCTGGCTCTGTCATAATTCTGAAGTGCTTCCTGAAATCTTCCCAGAATAAGATATGTATTACCCATGGCACAGTAAGCATAGGCAAATTTACTGTCTATGTGTACTGCCTGAATATACTGTTTCAGAGCTTCATTATATTGTTTTGAAGAATAAAGAGCGTTGCCTTTATCGTACCATAGAGTTTTATCTTCTTCATAGAGTTTCAGTGCCTTATTGTAACAGCTTATTGCTTCTTTATATTTTTTCTTCCCGTAAAAGGTCAGACCTTCTGTGTGAAAAATCTTGCTGTTTACCCGGTTTCTACCTTTAATGGCATCTTCATTTTCTGGATCTATTTTTAATGCTTCCTCATAACACTTTATTGAATCTTTATATTTTTTTTGATTGAATAAGTCTATTCCTTTGTTATTCCACATGCCGCATAATGCCTGTTTTTTTGCCGTATTGCATTTTTCATTACCCGGTTCCAGAGCCAGTGCATCATCATAACATTTAAGTGCTTCTTCATACCTGTTTTCTTTGCACAGTATATAGGCTTTCCCTGCTATGAGATCTACTTTTTTGCTGTCTATTCCGAGTGCATCATCATAACATTTAAGTGCTTCTTCATATTTACCCATACTGCAGAGAACATTACCTTTTCCGGTAATAGCGGCTATATTTTTACCGTCTATTTTAATTATTTCATCAAAACATTTTATCATTTCTTCATAATATTCTTTTTCTTTTTCAGGTGTCAGCAAAGATTTAACCTGATATACCATTATCTTACCGTTCCAGGGCTTTATATTTTTCTCATCATATTCTATGGATTTAGAGAAACTTTCCAGAGCTTCATCGTATTTCTGTCCTGTATACTGAAATAACCCTTTCCCATACCATCCGTTGGAAGATTTCGGATTCATTTTCAGTGCTTTATCAAAACATTCTCCGGCTTTATCATATTGTTTTTCACTTAAATATCTGTGCCCGTTTTTTATCTGACCTTCCACACTGTCACAGGATGAGTTAAACAGTAAAATTAATAAAGACAGAACGATTACTATAAGTTTTTTGAATTTCATGAATAGATTTTTCCTTCTCCTTTAATCTATAATCATTGCAGAGGTTATTGATGATACGACATTTTTTGTTTTATCAATCTTGAATACCAGTCTTTTCATTTTCTCCGTATTTTCATAGGTCCAGTATTCATACATTTTCCCGTTTTTATCTTCAAAAGAATCTTTATATTCAGGTTTTCCGTATTTGTCTGTTACTTTTTTACTTGAATTTCCCACTTTTATACCTCTTATAGTAGGATAGTTCGGAGAGAAAACTTCTACAGACCACACTTTACCTTCATCTATTGAAGCTATCGATATTTTTACATCTTTTGCTTTATATACTTTGACCTCACAGGCAGCTATTTCATTTACATAGGAGTCTACCAGAGTGAGGGGGCCGAGCAGTACTTCTACTTTTTCAAGACTGTCATTGAATGTTATTCCTGCAAGAGGATAATCTCTGTCAGTAAAAGCTTCTGCCGCGAAGACAGGCGTAAGGAGAATTGCAATAAGTAGCAGTAACATAGACAGATTTTTTTTCATAATAATCACCTTTCTTTATTGAGGCAAGCACTTATTACATGCTTATGCTCGGTAGAATTTAATTAGAGTGAAAATTGAGAAAATCTGAACTTTACTCACTTTTCACTATTCACTATTATACAACATTTTTTTCTAATTTTATAGAAATTTTTTGACTAATTGACTTTCCATACATGAACAACAGGTTTTTCTCCATCGGCAAAAGGTTCCATAATATAAAGATACCCTCCTCCACGATCATAGCTTACTGCAGCCAGATGATATTTTTGTTGTCCCGATTGAATATGAAACAGATATTGGTCTATATCCATTACGGCATAGGGCTGAGGTTGGTATGGTTCTATGGTTTTCTTCGCCACAGACGCAAGGTCTGAAGGATTATAGAACATTATCTGACCTTTAAAACCTGTGCTCCACCATCCCCTTTCCCCTTCACCTTCTGGAGGATAGGGAGGTTCGTCAGGCCATACTGTACCGTCTGCAAAGCCGTACCAGCATTTTCCGGTTCCCTTTGTGCCGGCAAAAATAACTGCAGAGCTACCGCCTGATGTGAGCCATGCTCCGCCGTTCCATTCATCGGACTGATGATAGTTGCTTATCGTATGTCCCCCTGAAGTATAGGCTGTTTCATACTGAAGAAGAGGAATATTGTCAAGTTCCGTGCCGGCAGAAGGGGGATTACCCTGGTTCCACGGGCCTATAGCGTAAATGGAAGGCCCCTGTCCTCCCTGGCCTCCGTCTCTGAATCTCCCTGTGGCCAGAAGTTTACCCGGAGTATTTATAGATGCCCAGGACTCAGGAATGGCAAACATATAATCGTTTGTCGTGTAATTTTCTCTTCCTGATATGGCCCAGGGGCCTGCAATCTGAGGATCGGACAGATTTAATTCACACCATGTATGACTCGGCCCTGTCTGACCTTCCTGTAAATGCTGACCCCAGCAAAAATAAAGTTTATCTGTTGTTTGCTCTCCCTGACGGGGCAGATATTCCATTCCGACTCTTAAAAAGGCCTGGTCGAAGCCGTCTGCTTCGGAAAACAATCCTCCCCTTACATCATGAAATGTCTGAATAGTGGTTGCAGTGTTAAGTTCATTCACATTTGAAGAAACAATCGGCACAGGTATGGTTATTTCCGACACATACATAAGATAGGGATGACCTGTGGCAAAGAGAGAACCTGAATATCCGTCGGAAGGCCCTTCCTGATCTCCCTGCTGATAAAAGGTCATTGCAGCACCGCTGTAAGTCCAGCTTGTCCCTCCAGAACCTTCAGGTAACCGGAACGCTCCTTTATATACCAGATCTGATGGTTGAATAAGTCCTGCCGGACTTCCCGGAGTAGGAGTAGTGTCTACTGGAGTAGGAGTATCTCCGGGAGTGGGAGTATGGTCAGGAGTTGATGGCGGTAATGTTGGAACTGTAGGATTTATTCCGGTAATACCATCTCCGCCGCAATTTGACATAACAGTAATAGTTATTATAAGAATTATTATTGAAGATATGTAAAATAGTCTCTTCTCAGGAAACATAGGTACCCCCCTCTCTGAAATTATTGACTGATATAAACATATAATTTTTAACGACTTCTGTCAAGTATGATAGTACGGTTTTTACGTCACGTAGATTCTTTTTTTACACAAAAAATTTTTTTGAAATAAAAAAATCAGAAATAAAACATTTCTGATTTCTTTTGCCAAAATATTCCTACGAAAATCCTTTGGACGATGTTCATCAACTGTAGGGGCGACACTATCTGTCGATATAAAACTCCGAAGAGTTGACCGAGTTATTCGACAGATAGTGTTAAGCCCCAGAAGTTACGATGACCATCGTGACGTATGAAAAGCTTTAACACAACCGCGGCGTAACACCGCAGAAAACTGCTAGGAATATTTCTTAAATATTTAATTTCAACTGTAAAATTTATTTACAAAATCTATTATATAAATTTATCCGCTTTCCTGTCAAGAGCTTTTCGACTCACGAATGAAAATTTATTAATATTATCTTTCCTCGCGTCACGATCTTTATTTCCGCTCTTTGATAAATTTAAAATTTTCTTCTCTCGCAGAAAAGCTCCTCAGAGCTATAATATGTTCACATGGCCCTTTGCGGAGTTTATTCTGTTTATGCCAGTAACAGCCACATTCTGCCTTTATTATTCTGTCATCTCTGTCCAGCGTAAGATCTGTATCATAAGTATTTTTACCGTCTTTTATCTTTCCCGATATCTCCAGACCTCCGTTTTCTTTCCTGGATGTAATGGATACTGCCCCTTCTTCAAGGAATTTTCCTGCAGATTTTTCTCTTTCGTTTCTGTAGGTAAGATCATCAAGAGGGATCTGTTCTTTTGTCAGTTCCCTGTATCTATAGGTTCCTCCTGCCAGATCATATGTTACTTTCCCGCTCTGACACCAGAGGTTCAGTGCTCCCGATACCTTTGCCCTGTCAAGTTTTGTCTGAAATGCTATTTCATCAAGAGGAGCAAATTTTTTCTCCTTTAAATAATTCAGTACGGCACTTGTTTCATAAACATCTACTTTTGCTCTGGAACTCAGGAGATCGAAATTCCCTTCGCCTGACCAGTCATTTGCGGTCCAACCCGATAGACCGAGTGTGAAAACCATATTATCAAGGTGCATGACATAAAAACTGGGAAGACCTCTTCCCAGGAGACAGACCTTTACTTTTTTCGTAACAGGTATGAGTCTTTCCAGTATATGAAGTCTCCTCCTGCCCCATGTCCTGATACTGACCGGTTCTTCTCCTTCCCATACACAGCTGCATTCCAGTCTGTATTCCCATGGCTCGAAAACTGCCGTTACGGGTTTTCCTGGTGTGAGTTCATACCTGAGGGCTCTCGGACTTTCTTTCTCACGATTCTGCCTCATAAAAAGGCACATATTATAAATATCTACAGGGGAGAGGGTAAAACTTACCATGGGAAGACTCATGGCAGACTGAACCTGGAGGAAACCTCTTACCCAGCTATCAGGGAGGTCAATCTTTTTTTCTTTATAAATCTCTTCACCTGTTGTTTCTACCTGAAACCCTGCAGGGTCAATTTCGAAATGAGTCGATTTATAGGTTCTTATCTTCTGCATTTCGCCGAATAACTGAGCGGAAAAATCTATATTTGTCGTGCCACATTCATATTCCGATATGTTTTCAAACAGATCATACCCTGCTCCCAGTCTTGCATAGGATGATTCATCCTGTGAGAAACACTCGAAGAATAATTCGTCAGGATGGACTGTTATGACAGGATCAAAAACCCATCTGAATGCAGGATTTATGGCTTCAAGGTATTTTCTGAGCTTGTTTCTTGCATCATAATAAGGCTTCCATCTTGCATACTGCCTGTCCTGAAGCACCTTCAGTTCCGAACTGGCTATATTCATTTTTTCCACAAGTTCGCTTTTTCCCTCCATATGCTTTGCAAGCCTTTTCATTTCCTCACCTTTAAGCCACTCCATGTATTCGCTTCGGTCCTTCTTTTTATAACGAAGATCGGAAACAACAACTTCACGAAGGGCACTCATGGCTTCCCTGAACATAATGGCATTTTTCAGTTTACCTCTGAAAAAAACAGGTTCTCTTTTTAAATCGGGAGAGAAATTTACCTTTGTTGTTTCTCCTGAATGTTCTATAACACTTGATTTTGCATAGGTAAAATTAAATAACATATAAATCCCCCTGTTCTCGCGTCACGCGTTACGCGTCACGCGTAACGATAATTAATTTCTCCAGTTAAACGTTCTTTTCTGCAATGATAAAACATACCTGAGACTTTTACAGCTTTCAGGCCATTCTTTCTTCAATTTTGTCAGACACAGGAGAACAGCTTTCCTGTTCTGTATTATCCAGTTCATTTCTTTATCCATTTCTTTTTCCCAGTCCTCTTTTGTGTGAATACCATAATCTTCCGGTTTTTCTGCTATATCCAGATGACCGTTACAGATATGGCCGAGTTCTCCACATTGAGAACAGAGAAGTGAAGATATCTTAAAATACCTTTCCACACGGTTTACTATAGAAGTAAAATCTTCATTCATATTTTTTATCCTCCAGATTTTTTCATGAAATTACTGCCAGATTATTTATAAGGCTTCTCCTGATAATAGCTCAACAGGACCTTTTATATAAGGGTATTTTGCCTTTAATCCTGTCATAATAGTAAGGCAGTAAGAAAAATCTTTCTCTGTCATGGAACTGCCGTAGTCTTCCAGTAATGTCATTACTTCTGCTGCTATAAAGGCATTTTTCCATGAAATATATTCCAGATATTTAAAGAGTTTATCCTTCATTTTTCTTCCTTTATTGACTCTGAAGAGAATCGTTCTGAAAAATGGAAGGAGTTTTTTTATTTTTTCCGGCTCACGAGGCATTTTTTCTATAACAAGATCCAGAGCCAGTTCCTGAATATTACTGTCAGGATGTTCTGTAAGTCTGATAAATTCAAGTATATAACCTTCTTTAAGATATTTTGTTACAAGAGATTTGCCGAAATCCTGAATGTCTTTATGGAGACTGTCACAGAAACCTGTTATTATGTCTGGTGTGAATCTTTCCACAGAGAAATTCTCTTCGAAGAAATCTATAGCAAACCTTCTCGTGTCTTCCCATTTACTTTCCGTAAGACATAGTAAAAGAGAAATATCTTCCTGCCATCTTTCGGGATTTGATTTTATCATAGTTTTTGCTCCCTCTCTTACGGTAAACACATCATGACAGGCAAGACCTGCAAGGATTTTTCTGTCTACTGCCACAGAGTCAATATTGCTGTTCTGCAGAAGCCATCCCCCCAGATCCTGAACATTTCTCGAAGGTGAATTTAAGATGGACAAGACATCTTCAAGAGATAATAATTTAAGTTCTTCATAAAACATATCTTTAACATATTGCACTATAAGAGAATAAAAATCTTTTTCTCTTTCTCCTTTTTTCAGTAACTCAAGGAGTATTTTAAAATAAAGATCTTTACTTTCTTTCTCACAGAAGAGTTTTATTAATTCGATGGCATAATTCCATCTGTCACTGTAAGAAGATTTTAACATCATAAAGAGCCATGACGTCTTTTCTTCGAAGGAAACATTTTTGATTATCTCTTTAAGCCACTCTCCTGCCATATGTCTTGCAGGTTCAAAATCACATAAGAGAAATATGTTCAGAAGTTCCCTGTCTATCCTCATGGGCTCGGTGTGTTTTCTGAGTATTTCCACAATTGTATTACAGACAAATGGATATGGTTTTCTGAAAAGTTTTAACAGGTCATCTTTTGAAAGATTTGTTAAAGTATGGGGAAATTTATCCCTCAGGATTTTCACTGCAAAAGCATTTATTTCTTTACATTCTGAATTCATTAACAGTTTCAGTAATAAATTACTGTCCCTTTCCCAGAGAGACGGAAGGGATTCCTCTCTTTCTGACGCTTCCGTTGTGGCTTCTTCAAGGTATTCTATGTTGATTTTTTTACCTATTTCATCGCGAAATTTGTCTCTTGTTATCTGAGATGATTCCCTTTCCTGAGCACATCTCCATTTGGCACCTGATTTTAAAGGAATGAACCTTTTACTGTTTCCGTAAAGTATATGATTAAAAGCCCAGAGATGGTTAAACCTGTCGTAAATATTAGTGACAACACTGAATTTTTTACTATGCCAGTCATAAGTGTATTTAGTTATCTTCTGAGCCTGACCGCCGTCAGAGTCTTTGAAGTTTTTAAGGAAGAAATAAGCGAATTTTGCATATGTATCAGGATTTTTCTTTGCAATGATTTTAAATGTGCGCCACAGTCTTCTCATCAGATAGGATTTTGTCTTCATTGCAAATCTTGTTATACATATACTTTTATGCTGTATATATCCTCCTGAGGATATTTTTGTGATTATGTCTGCCTCTTTATCACTGAAGGCAAGACTTTTTACTATAGAATAAAATTCATTCTGAGACATGAGTTTATTGCAGTGGCTTTTTACTGTTTCCAGTTTATTTTCTGTGATGATATTTTTTAATGCTTCTATTGTTTTATCATCGATCTGAAAAGCTACTCCGTAATAAAGGGTATACGCCATAACCTGTTCTATTTCTTTTTTATCAAAGCCTTTTTCTTTCAGAAAATCTGTAAATTCTTTTTTTCTCATTAATTTGAATTTTGGCAGAGTTTTTAAAATCTTTCCTTTTTCCTTATCTTTAAGGACAAAACTACTCAGGTTATTTATATTCCAGTCATTAAGTTCATACCATCCTGCGTTTAAACTGGGCCCTGCCGCAATTTGTCTTATAAGGTTACTCTCTGTGTTATTAAATTTCATTTTCTTCATAATGTAGTCGAATTTACTATAAGACATCATATTACCGGCGCTTTCTATTGGAAGATCCGCCTTTTTACCGCTCACTATACTTTTGAGTCCTTCTACAATTTTACCTGCAATTCCTCCAGTTTGCTCCTCCGGTTTCATAAGCTGTTCCAGCTTTCCGCTTTCAATAAGATCCTTTAATTCTTTCCCGATCTTATCATTAACTTCGTAATTTACGCCATAATAAAGGGTATATCTCATGACTCCCCATATGTCCTGATCTTCAAAATTTAATTTTTCCAGTATCTCTGTTAATTCTTCTTTTGAGAGGAGTCTGTTTTTCGGTACCGATGATTTTAACAGTTGAAATTTTTGTTTATCTTTCAGGGCATAAGTTTCTACATTCTTTATATTCGTATTATTTAATTCAAACCATGAACCGTATATATATTCGGCTTTCTGGTGAGGCGTAACTTCTATTCTGTAGGCAAGTAAGCCAAAAAGTTCCATATCCATCCTGTATTCCGCTCTTTTATAAATGGATTTTATATTGTTCCAGTATTTCGGGAGATTTGCCGTAAGGATTACTTCCTGCAGGGTTTTTCTTGCAGCACAATTATCTATATCATAGAGTGCTTCCAGTAATCTTCCGTCTTTTTCTTTAGATAATACTGCTTTGAATTTTTCTGCAAATCCATTATCTTCCCTTTCAAGCATATCTTTAAGTTCAGGTGGAAATTTATCCAGTGCTTTCTTTGAAATATCTTCTATTGTTTCTTTATGATCGATTTTTCTGAGACCTTCTTCTGCCATAACAGCGACAAATGGTTTCTCATCTTTTCTGAGTTCCTGAAGTGCTATAATTACTTTGACTTTCTCATTGTTAAGGTCAGTCAGTAAACTGAGCATATCAAGCTTATTCAAAATATCTCCAAAATATTCTTTGCTGCAGAGAATGCCCAGGGTTTTTGCCGAACTGTAACGTACAGAAGGATGTTTGTCTTTAAGACATTCTGTAATATGTTGAAGTATTTCAGGTGATATATATTTTTTATCTGACAGACAGATAAGAGCTTTTGACCTGAATTTACTGCTTGTGTGTTTTAACATTTTAATAAGATACCTTTTCTTTTCTTCTGTATCAGGTGGACAGCTAAAAGTTTTCCCCAGACTTTCTCCTTCTATGATCTCTATATATCCTTTTTTTGATTTTTCTTTAATTAATTTTTCGTAGGATTTTTTTGCTTCTTCTTCAGAGGAAAAATTTTTAGTCTGTTTCTGTCCCTCTGTTCCGATACGTCCGAAATGAACTGTATGGCCTGTACCTTCTCCCCATATGGACCAGAATTTACTGGATGTGCCTTCTATAAATTCAAAGGTTCTTTTTTTCATGTTTCTTCCTCCTTACCTGCCGGAAATCCTGTCAAGCTGTTCTCTGAATTTTTTCCCTTTTTCACTGTCTACCATAGATATATAACTGCAGTAGCCTCTTAGATAGGCAATAAAATTCGGATGTTTTTCTTTATTCTGGCTCTCAATACCATGTTTTTCACAGTTATGAAGAATGGCTCTGAATTTCTTTATTTCCTCTCTGCTTACGGAAAGTTTTTTGTTTACAACAATACCTGTCACTTCCTGTCTTCTGGATTTGTGAAATACTCTTGTTTTATCGGGATGTACTTCAAATCCTTCATTACTTACTATGGAAGTAACATCGTTAAGGAGTTTACCTGTATGTTTCAGGATATTTCCGGAAAAGGTAAGATCGTCTGCATATCTTGTATAGTTGAAACCCAGGCTTTCCGCTTTACCTTTAAGCCTTATGTCCATATGACGGCATATGATATTTGTAATTGCAGGACTGGTGCAGGCTCCCTGCGGAAGTTCTCTGTCTCCCAGGGAAACATCGTAGATTTTTCCTTTATAGCTTACTCTTTCCCTCGGAGGTTCAGTGCAGAGAAGGGATAACACTATTGATAGGGATTCCGAATAACCGAAGGAACGGAACATGCCTTTTACCCTTTTAAATTTTATAGTAGGGAAGAAGTCTTTCAGATCCATATTTATTACAATGTCATTTGCTATATGTCCCGTAGCATTTGACATAATTGATTTACCTTTTATAAACCCGTGGACACATGGTTCCGGTAGAATTTTATCCAGAATATTTGCCTTTATCCAGTTCTGTGCTTTACGAAGCAGCGGTTTGGGCGAAGAGATTTTCCTTGTACCCCCTCTTTTTTTGGGTATGGTAAAATTGTGATAGTGAGACATGGTTGTGCAGTTTCTGTGGTAAGTAAGCCATCGGACTTTTGAAATTTCTATTCCCATATATTTTGCCAGTTCTACAGGCGTTGAAATCTCAGGCAATCCCAGATTTTGTAGTTTCTCATGATCAGATATTTCATCTGATAATCCTCCTGATACTCCGTGACCGAGATAAAGTATGAGACCTTCTTTTTTTTCTTCCCAGAGTCTTTTTTTCTCGGCTTTTTCCTGTTCTTTCCAGAGTTTTTTCTCTGCCCTTTTCTTTTTACTTTCATCCCACATCTGCTGTCTTATCTGTTTTAAGATTTTTTCTTCATTCCCGTATTTACCGATTTTAGCCCTGAGAGAATTTATTTCATGCTCAAGTTCTCTCCTTCTGGCAGTTTCATCGGGAGGCTGTAAATCTTCAAAAGTCCTCTCTTTAGGCCAGAATCCCAGACGGATCATCTCGGAAAGAAGGAATTTTGTCCCTTCAACACTCCAGACTTTTTTTCTGAAATCTTCAGGAGAAAGCAAGTTGAGATCTTCCGGTATTTTGTTTTTTTCTTCTTCCATAAATAAAAAATTCACCTGCCCCTTTTCTTTGTAAATATTCCTGATTTTTATAAATAAAAAATTCGTTTAATTATTTAATTTTTCCTGCAGAATTTTCTTTATTCTACACAATTTTCTGTTTTACATTACCATAAATTATTTAGATTAACTCCCTTTAAATAAATTAATCCTAAAAGATTGATTTTATGCCATTAAAAATGAAAATTCCTATACTCTTAAATCGTTTCCTCCCGTCACGCGTTACCAGTTACACGTCACGATAGTTAATTATTTAGCCGTAATAAATTCTTCAAAAGATAAATTTCCTATTGTGCCTTTTATATAAAAACCTTTCTCTGTTCTTACAACTTCCCTTTCTATCTTCCATTTACCTATGTTACCCAAATCAAGTATCTTTGTTCCGTCATCATTGGCTTTGATTGTTTCCTTCAGTTCTTCTCCTCCTATGGAACCATTGACTGATATTATACCTGTCCATATATTTATATCCACTTTTTCCTTTACCGATATTTCTCCTGACTGACTTTCGGTAAAAGGGCCCATATTCTGAGGTGTTATTTTACCTGTGAGGGTATTTTCTCCCGTAGAGCCTTTAAGGGTTACTTCCTTCGAAAGAGTACCTTCTGAATCAAAAGGAAGTCCGTCATATGAGCCGTGCATGTTGATTTTATTTTCTTTCATGCTGTAATTATAGTTAAAATCTTTTCCGCCTATGTTTCCTCTGATCTCGATACTGTCTTTCGGAAGTTTATCCATAAGCAGACCTGCAAGGGTATCATTGGGAGGTGTAACAAAAGCTTCTACCGGATGATCTATTTTGAAGAAGGATATTTGTGGGTTCTGTTGATTTGATATTTTCATTATTTTCTCTCCTTATTCCATAGTTTCGTTTAAAATAACCATATGAACATGATCCTGCCACATACCGTTTATCTTAAGATATTTTTTCGAAATACCTTCATTAAGGAATCCCAGCTTTTCCACAACCCTGAAAGAGGGAATATTTCCCGGAATTATATTGGCTTCAATCCTGTGAAGTTTTAACTTTTTGAAAACAAAATCAATTCCAGCCCCGAGTGCTTCTTTAGTATAACCTTTATTTATTTCGTCCTTATCTGTTTTATAGCCCAGGTGACAGGATTGAAAACAACCCCTTATAATATTACTGAAAGAAATGTACCCCAGTGGTTTTTCAAAGTCCCTATCTTCTTTTTTGAAAAACCAGATTTTAAACATCAGCCCATGGTTTATCTTATGCAATTCATCTTCCAGTTCTTTCCGATGATATTCTTCCCTGTAGTATGATTCATCTCTCACGGGATCCCATTTCTCATGAAAATCCCTGTTTCTTATATGAAAATCTGACACCTTTTTGGCAAATGTTGTGTCTAAAATTCTCAATATGAGTCTTTCTGTTTTAATAACCGGAATATTCATATATGCAATTCTTTAACGACAGAATCTATATCAGAGTCGAACCTTAGAAAGGTTTTTCTTTCGGGAAACATTACTTCACCCATATTTATGATAACGACTTTTCCTTCCGTTACCTGTGGCAGTAATGAAGCAGGCTGTACAGTAAGGGATGAACCCATGACCAGGAAAAGATCTGCTTCTGCCGCTTCTCTCATGGCTGTGTGCATACCTTCCACCGGTTCTCCGAAAAATACTATGTCAGGTTTGACGAAACCGTCGCAGGAACATCTCAACTCCTCTTTATGTGCCAGTTCTTCTTTCAGCCAGTTAAAATCATAAAATTTCCTGCATTTAATACAGTGGGAAGTTGTAAAACCTCCATGAACTTCTATGACATGTTTCGAGCCTGCCATCTGGTGGAGTCCGTCTATATTCTGTGTTATGACAGCTTTTAGCTTACCTTTTCTTTCAAGTTCTGCCAGGAATTTATGTCCTTCTGTGGGTACAATTTTATCATAAAGTCCTATAAAATCTTTTGCAAATTTAAAAAAATGGGACGGATCTTTCCTGAAATAGTCATAATCGAAGGTTTTGTAGGGATCATAAAGTCCTGTTGAATAAATACCGCCTTTCCCGCGAAAATCCGGTATGCCGGCACCTGTAGATATGCCTGCTCCTGTGAGAGCGACAATATAATTTGAATCTTCTATAGCTTTCTGTAATGTTTCAATATTTTTTTTCATAATAAATTTCCTCTGTTATCGTGACATGTGACGCGTAACGCGTGACGGGTGGAAACAAATTATGCCTCTCACGTTTCTTACGCATTACGCATCACGCATCACGCTTAATATAACTCCGGCACTTCTCCTCCTGACCGTTTCATAAGTTCCTTCATAGCATCAGGTATTCTTCCTTTTGCTGTACCTGCAGTGCAGAATGGAATAGATTCTATAGAAGATTGAAGCTGAATATATGGCAATGTCACAAACAGCTCATCTTCGGAAAGTCTTACCATTTTTCTTGCAGTAATATCTCCGAAAGATACGTTTACTTTTCCAGTAACCAGGGGATAAGTAATGACAGACCGGCACAATGAACCTGATGGATCGCATTCCATAGGCAGACCTGTTTCAAAAGTGGTAAGATGAACCAGTCTTGCTGCCTGCAAGGCATTACATATGAATATTACTACATCGGGTTTTAACTCTGCCTTACTCAGCGGAGCAAATATAATATGTTCTGCCATGCCCATGGGAGGTTTTATTTTTGCCATAGCCATTGAACGATGTATTGCAGAAGGACATGCGTAAAGCTTTTCTCCGTCAATAAGGAATTCTCTCAGTGTTTTCATATCTTCAGGTCGAAATCCTCCCAGACCGAGATACTGGGAACCTCCTCCGCAACCGGAATTTTCTTTCGTGAGATCTATGACTTCTCCTGCAGAAGCTTTCCCTATTGCTCCGCAGACCCATACCTTCTTTTTTGATACCTCGAAATTTACACTGTCAGTATAGGTTATGCTGACAGGTTCTTTTTTCAGACCAAGAACATCCATTAATTCTTTTGACCAGTTTTTCCATTTCATAAAAAGTTCCTCCTTTTACTCATTGAAATTTTTCAGGCATGCCTTTTTCTATCCAGTCCTCATACTGCATCATTACATTATGGTTTTCGAAAACCTTTATGTTTATCATACCGATAATACATATAAAGAACAATATGAGAAAGAATTTGTAATTGCCTTTTTTATATATACACCACAGAGTCATAATTACGCTGAACACAGATAATACAGCATATGCATAAAATATGCCTGATGTGTCAAATCCTGTATGGCATGTAATGTTCATGCTCAGGGAATATACATTGAAAAGAATAATCGATAGTGAAACTACGATTATCATAGAAACACTTATTTTCTTCATTTCACTTTTTTAAT